>CAZPCF010000046.1:0-10750 GCA_964585045.1 uncultured bacterium | reverse complement strand
TGGGACATGGGGAGAATTTTAATGAATCTTCACGAGCAATGCAAGCGCAAGAGGTGAAAGTTTTGTAAGGCGTACGGCGGAAGGCGTACGGCGCATAGCAAAAACCCTTCGCCGTACACCGTACTCCGTACGCGATGGCGCGAAATGTCCTTGAAAAATTCCCCGTAAAATCATAGAATGCGCGTCGCAAGTCGCGAGGTTTAGGGAAGAGCCCATCAGTGAGCCTACGAATGACTTACGAAGCCTTTCGAAGTTCCTCGTTCCAGACTTCCTATTTGGAATATCCGGAGGATACGCAGTGCGATGCAGTGAGCTATCCGTGTATTTTTGTGTGATCTTAGGGGGCAGGAAGGCACTTACTGCCTGTCCTCTAAGCAATGACATCATAACCTCGAAACCAAAGGAATCATAAATGTCCGAACAGACCCTGGAAAAATCCGAAGCAAAATCCTCAGTCAAGAAATTCGTTACAATGGATGCCGGCGAAGCGGTGGCTCATGTCGCGTACCGGGTGAATGAATGTATTGCCATTTATCCCATCACGCCGTCTTCCAATATGGGGGAATGGGCCGATGAATGGGCCTCCCAGGGTAAGAAAAATATCTGGGGAACCGTCCCTTCTGTGGCCGAATTGCAAAGCGAAGGCGGAGCCGCCGGTGCGGTGCATGGGGCGCTTCAGCGGGGTGCGCTGACCACGACTTTCACGGCGTCGCAGGGTCTTCTCCTCATGATCCCGAATATGTACAAGATCGCAGGGGAACTTACATCCATGGTCATGCATGTTTCCGCGCGTTCGCTCGCGTGCCAGGCGCTTTCGATCTTTGGCGATCACTCCGACGTGATGTCAGTTCGCCAGACCGGCTATGCTCTTCTTGCCTCCAATTCAGTTCAGGAGGCCATGGATTTTGCGCTTATCGCGCAGGCCGCGAGCCTCGAGTCCCGCATTCCTTTCCTTCATTTTTTTGACGGTTTTCGCACTTCGCATGAGGTTCAGAAGATCAGCATCCTTTCCGATGACCAGATCCGTGCCATGATCGATATGTCCAAGGTCCTGGAACACCGCGCCCGCGCACTTTCCCCGGATAGTCCCGTGCTTCGCGGTACCGCGCAGAATCCGGACGTTTATTTCCAGGGCCGCGAGACAGTCAATAAGTTCTATGACGTATGTCCCGACATGGTCCAGCAGGCGATGGATAAGTTCGCGGGCCTGACCGGACGTAAATATCAGCTTTTTGAATACATCGGAGCTAAGGACGCGGAACAGGTTGTCGTGATCATGGGCTCGGGCGTGGAAGTGGCCACGGAGACCGTGAAGGCGCTTAATGCCAAAGGCGCGAAGGTCGGCTGTCTCAAGGTCTCTCTTTATCGACCTTTCGATGTGAAACGTTTCGTGGGCCTTCTTCCGAAAACGGTGAAGCACTTGATCGCGCTGGATCGGACCAAAGAGCCAGGAGCGATCGGCGAACCTCTTTATATGGATGTCGTCGGAGCGATTCAGGAAGCCGCGCAGAATGGCTGGTCAAAGTTCGATCAGGCGCCCAAGATCTATGGCGGCCGCTACGGTCTTTCCTGCAAGGAATTTACGCCCGCGATGGTGAAGGGGGTTTTTGATGTTTTCTCCGCCGGCAAAGGCAAGCACGGGTTCACGATCGGAATTAACGACGATGTGACGCACACGAGTCTTCCGTATGATCCGGAATTTTCGATCGAGTCTGATTCCACGAAACGTGCGCTTTTTTACGGGTTGGGCGCGGATGGAACGGTCGGTGCGAACAAGAATTCCATCAAGATCATCGGTGAGAACACGGAAAATTACGGTCAAGGCTATTTCGTTTACGATTCCAAGAAGTCGGGCGCCATCACGGTGTCGCATCTCCGCTTTGGCCCGGAACCCATCCGCTCGCCTTACCTTATTAGTAATGCGCATTTTGTGGCGTGCCATCAGACCGTCTTTCTTGAAAAGTACGACATGCTGCGCAATATCATGCCCGGCGGCACGTTCCTTTTGAACGCCCCGTGGAGTGTCGGGGATGTGTGGGCAAATCTTCCCATCGAAGTTCAGAAGCAGATCCTCGAAAAGAAACTCAAGTTCCATGTGATCGATGCCTATAAGGTTGCGGCGGATAGCGGCATGGGTATGAGGATCAACACCATCATGCAGGTCTGCTTTTTCGCGATCTCCGGTGTGCTGCCGCGCGAGCAGGCGATCGCTGAGATCAAGAAATCCATTCAGAAGACCTACGGCAAGAAGGGCGAGGACGTTGTCCGCCAGAATCTTCAAGCCGTGGATACAACGCTCGCGCACCTTTTTGAGGTCAAGGTGCCTGCGGTTGCAGATAGCAAACTCAAAAGACTTGCCCCCGTAACCTCAAATGCCCCGGCGTTCGTGAAAGATGTGCTCGGGCTGATCGTTCAAGGCCGCGGGGACGAGATCCCCGTGAGCGCGATGCCGGTAGACGGAACTTTCCCGACGGCGACGACCCAATACGAGAAACGCAACATTGCACTCGAGATCCCGGTTTGGGAACAGGACATTTGCATTCAGTGCGGCAAATGCAACTTCGTGTGTCCTCATGCCGTGATCCGTATGAAGGTCTATGATCCGAAGTATCTAGAGAAGGCTCCCGAAGGATTCAAATCCGCGGATGCGAAGATGCCGGATTTTAAAGGCCAGAAGTTCACGATCCAGGTCGCACCGGAGGACTGCACAGGTTGCGGCCTTTGCGTGGACACTTGCCCGGCGAAGAGTAAGACGGATCCGAAGAAAAAAGCTATTAACATGCAGCCCCAGATGCCGCTTCGCTGCATCGAAGCGCCGAAGTGGGAATTCTTCCTCAATATCCCAGAATACGATCGCAGGAAACTAAAAACCGCAATGATCAATCAGCAGCAGGCGATGCGTCCGCTTTTCGAGTTTTCGGGCGCATGTGCGGGCTGCGGGGAAACGCCCTACGTGAAGATCGTCTCGCAGCTCTTCGGCGATCGTGCTGTTATCGCCAATGCGACTGGCTGCTCTTCTATATATGGGGGCAATCTGCCGACCACTCCGTGGGCAAAGGATGCCAATGGACGCGGACCGGCGTGGTCGAATTCGCTTTTTGAAGACTGCGCGGAATTCGGCTTCGGGTTCCGGATGGCGATCGATAAGCAGAAGGAATACGCCTCGGAGCTTCTCGTGAAGCTTCAGGATAAGCTCGGCGCGGAACTCGTCCAGTCGATCCTGAATGCTGCGCAACAGACCGAAGCCGAGGTCTACGACCAACGGGAACGCGTTGCGGCGCTTAAAAAGAAACTGGCGGGGCTTAACGCGGATCCTGATGCTGTGCAGCTTTTGAGTTTGGCGGACACACTTGTCAAAAAGAGCGTCTGGGTCTTCGGCGGCGACGGATGGGCCTACGATATCGGGTTCGGAGGTCTTGACCACGTGCTTGCCTCGGGTAAGAATGTGAATGCTTTTGTGCTCGATACGGAGGTTTATTCCAATACGGGAGGGCAGATGTCAAAGTCCACTCCGCGCGGCGCCACTGCGAAGTTCGCGATGGGCGGAAAACCGGGCGGCAAGAAGGATCTCGGGATGATCGCCATGACCTACGGAAATATCTATGTGGCGACGATCGCGATGGGGGCCAATGACCAGCAGGCCCTCAAGGCGATCCAAGAGGCCGAGTCGTATGACGGTCCTTCGCTCATCATCGCTTACAGCCACTGCATCGCGCATGGCATCCATATGGTCAATGGCCTTCAGGATCAAAAGGCTGCGGTCGCGGCCGGGCAATGGATCCTGTATCGCTTTGATCCCCGGCGTATCGCGAAGGGGGAGAATCCTCTTGTCCTTGACTCGAGGGCGCCCACTATCCCGCTCGAGCAGTATCTCATGATGGAAAACCGGTTCAAGATGCTCGTGAAGAGCAATCCCGAGGAAGCCCAAAAACTTTTCCAGATCGCGCAAAAAGATGTCTCGGCCCGCTGGAAGCGTTTCGAATATCTGGCTCAGGGGAAGCCCGAGATCGAAGCTCCTAACCCCGTGACGGCTTAAGGGAGATATGACCATGAGTGCAGAAGTTGTTATGACATCCAAGAAAAAAGATTTGCGAGCTCTTTTTGAACCGCAGTCCATAGCGGTGGTCGGTGCCTCGAGGCGGACGGAAGCCGTCGGCTATGCGATCATGAAAAATCTCGTGGACGGCGGTTTTAAGGGCAAGATCTTTCCGGTCAATCCCAAAGCCACGGAAGTTCTGGGCGTCAAGTGTGTTCCGAGCGCCGAAAATCTTCCGGAAAGCGTGGATCTGGCCATTTTTATCATCCCGAGCGCCGCCGTTCCCGCAGAGCTCGAAGCTTGCGCCAAAAAAGGCGCCAAGGCCGCGATCGTGATCTCGGCGGGGTTCCGCGAGATCGGTGGCGAGGGGATCAAGCTCGAAAGTGAGATCAAGCGCATTGCGGATCAGTACGGGATCGCCATGTTGGGCCCGAACTGTCTCGGTCTTATTAATAATGACCCGACGGTCCGTATGAACGCAAGTTTCTCCGGTCACATTCCCAAAAACGGCAAGATCGCTTTTGTCTCGCAGAGCGGCGCTTTGGCGACCGCGTTGATGGATTACGCTTGCGGGGAGAACATCGGGATGTCCAAGATCATCAGTCTCGGCAATAAAGTCGACATGACCGAACTCGAGGTTTTGCAGTATTTAAAAGACGATCCGAACACGGAAGTGATCATTATGTATCTGGAGGATATCGTCAAGGGACACGAATTTATCGAGGTGGCGCGCGAGATCACGGGGGACATCGCCAGGACGAAGCCGATCCTTGTCATCAAATCCGGACGCACGGCGCAAGGCGCCAAGGCCGCAAGTTCTCACACGGGATCTCTTATGGGCGCCGATGAGGTTTATGACGCAGTGTTCGAGCAGTCCGGTGTGATGCGCATGGAGTCGGCGCAGGAGATGTTCGACCTTGCGATCGTGTTCGCGAACCAGCCTCTCATGAAGGGGAGCTCGGTGGCGATCGTGACGAACGCAGGCGGTCCCGGGATCATGGCGACGGATGCATGCGTAAGATTCGGACTTCAGATGGCCGAGATGAGCCCGGCGACGGTCGCAAAGCTCAAAGAAAAACTTCCACCGACCTCGAATTTTTCAAATCCCATCGACGTGATCGGGGACGCCCAGCATGACCGCTACGAACACGCGCTCCGGAGTGTGATCGCGGAGCCGAACGTGGACGGTGTGATGGTGCTTTTGACGCCCCAAGCGATGACGGAGGCTGAAGCGACGGCGAAGGTGATCGTGGAAGTGGATAAGGAGTCCGACAAGACGATCGTGGCATGTTTTATGGGGCACTCAGACGTGGAGGCGGGAGTCAAGATCCTCAAAGAGAACATGATCCCTCACTGTTCTTTTCCGGAAGATTCGGCACGCACGCTGGCGGCCATGGATAGGTACCAGCAATGGCTTCACCGGTCCCGGACAGGAGTGAAGCATTATAAGGTGGATCGTCAGGCCGCGGATGACGTTGTTGAAAAAGCTTTAAAGGACAAACAGAAATTTCTTCCGATCAATCAGTCCATGGAGATCTTCAGTGCTTATGAATTTCCGGTGATCCCGTGGGCGTTCGTCAGGACCGCTGAGGACGCGTGGGAACAGGCCGTGAAGATCGGTTTTCCGGTCGTGATGAAAGTTGTTTCCCAGCAGATCATTCATAAAGTCGATGTGGGCGGCGTCCGTCTCAATCTGAATTCCGCAGATGATGTGCAGCACGCGTTCCGGGATATCATGGCTGTGGGAGAAAAACTCAAGGCCAAGATCGATGGCGTTTTCATGCAGCGCATGGCGCCCAAGGGACGGGAAGTGATCTTGGGGATGAAACGCGACCCGCATTTTGGGCCGATCCTGATGTTCGGTCTGGGCGGTATTTACGTGGAGGCTCTCAAGGACGTGACATTTCGTGTGGCGCCGATCCGTGAGCTTAGCGCTCACGACATGTTACGGAATATTCGCGCTTTCAAGCTTTTGGAGGGCGTGCGTGGCGAACCCCCCGCAGATCTCGAGGCCATCGCGGACTGTCTCAAACGGCTTTCCCAGCTTTCCTGCGATCATCCGGAGATCGATGAGATCGATATCAATCCTCTCATGGTTTATGGCGAGGGGAAAGGTGCCGGGGTCATTGACGCGCGTATCATTTTGAAATAGAGGAGGAGGATAGAGGACAGGCAATCATTGAATGCCTGTTCACTGCCACCCGGATTTTGAGTAGGAGAAGGCCCCATGACTGAGATCCATAAGCTGGCGTCATTTATTGACACTCTTCACTACCACGAAAAAAACGGTCCCGTGGTTGATCCGAAAAAAGGCCGTTTTCCTTTTGTGACCATTTCTCGTCAGGCCGGTGCCGGAGGTCATGCGCTTGCCACGCTTCTTGCCGAAAATATCCAAATGCTTCACCCAGAGTCCCTTTTTCAGGGTTGGCAGCTTTGCAATCAAGAACTTTGCCACATGGTTGCTCAGGATCCCGCGCTCAAAAATTTGGTCGAATCTCTGAAGCGCACGGAGTACCATTCCCATGCCGAGGACATTCTCTCTCAGCTTATTTACGGGGGGGCCTCCCAAGACCTCGTGGTCAAAAAGATGTTCCATCTTATGCGGACTTTTGCCATCCACGGGAAAGTTGTTTTTGTTGGACGTGGGTCCACATTTTTAACCCGGGATCTTCCTCTCGGCATTCACGTCCGTCTTGAGGCGCCCTTGGAATCACGCGTGAAACGTTTGATGGACTCGCTTAATTTAGCCGAGAAAAAGGCCCGCGAAACGATCGAGGAAAAAGATAAAGCGAAAGCGGAGCTTGTGAAGACTTTTTTTCACAAAGACATCCGTGACCCGCTTCTTTATGACATCGTTTGGAATACGGATCGCGTTCCGATTTCGGAGATCGCAAAACTCCTGATCGAAATGATCCGGGATAAGGCGGCCGGGGTCTGCTGAGTTTTTTTCACGCAAATTTTTATTTTTCAAGTTCTTTTTTTAAAAAATATTTTAGCCGCGGATCCTTCCAGAAAAAAATCAATAATTCTTCTTGAAACTTTTTTGCGATGCGAATATTATTCTCGCTGTCCAGCACCGTTCTCCATTTAATTTAAAGGATTAACGGCGCAGTGCTGATTTTTCATTATAAAAAACAATAGGGAATCAGTACCAGAAATGATGCGTGTGGCGAGTGGCAACAAGAGGTCTTTTAAGGGATAGGTAGTGTTTTTTTAAAGCGCCCGCGAAAAAAGTTCATATCTGGCCAAATCAGAAAAATCAAACAGAGAATCTTGTTGGCGTGTTTGACCGCCCTTTGTACTAGATATGGTGGTCGGAAAAAAAAAGACTACAATATGTTGTCCGATTGCCGATAAAAAGAAAGCAACTAAGAGGGAGACGTTATGGCTGAGCAGTTCCTTTCCAAGAAGATCAGCAGCATCCGTAAGCGTGACGGTTCCATCGTCCCTTTCGACGGCGCCAAGATCTATAACGCGATCGTCAAAGCGGGACAGGCGACCGGGGAATATGACGGTGCGGAAGCTCAGATCTTGACCTTGGAAGTTATAAAAGTTATTGATAATCGTTACTCTCCCGGCTTTATCGACATCGAAAAGATCCAGGACATTGTGGAGCAGGTCCTGATCTCCTCCAACCATCTCAAGACCGCCCGCGCTTACATCGTCTATCGCGAACAGCACAAGAAATTGCGCCGGGACAAGAAGACCGTGGTCGACGTCACTTCTTCGGTCAATGAGTACCTCTATAAGTTGGACTGGCGCGTGAACGCGAATGCCAATCAAGGTTATTCTCTGGGGGGCATGATCCTTAACATCTCCGGCAAGGTCATTGCCAATTACTGGCTTTCTCATGTTTATCCCGAGGAAGTCGCGAATGCCCACCGCCACGGCGATGTCCACATCCACGATCTGGACATGCTCTCCGGTTATTGTGCCGGCTGGTCCCTCAAGACCCTGATCCGTGAGGGATTTAATGGTGTTCCGGACAAAGTGGAATCCGCGCCGCCGAAGCATCTGAGTTCCGCGGTTGGACAGATGGTGAATTTTCTTGGCACGCTTCAGAACGAATGGGCGGGCGCTCAGGCTTTCTCCTCGTTCGATACCTATCTTGCGCCTTTCATCCGGATCGACAAGCTTCCTTATGAGGAAGTGAAACAAAGCATTCAGGAGTTCATCTACAACCTGAATGTTCCGTCCCGCTGGGGAACGCAGACGCCTTTCACGAACGTGACGTTCGATTGGGTCTGTCCCGAGGACCTCCGTAACGAGCACCCGGTCATCGGCGGCAGGGAGGTAGATTTTGTTTATGGTGACCTTCAGGAAGAAATGGCGATGATCAACAAGGCCTACATCGAAGTCATGATGCGCGGCGATGCCAAGGGGCGTGTTTTCACTTTTCCAATACCGACTTACAACATCACGCCGGATTTTGACTGGGATCATCCGAATTGCGTACCGCTTTTTGAGATGACCGCCAAGTACGGGCTTCCGTATTTCCAGAACTTTCTCAATTCGGACCTCAAGCCGAACCATGTTCGCTCCATGTGCTGCCGGCTTCAGCTCGATCTGCGTGAACTTCTCAAGCGTGGAAATGGACTTTTTGGATCTGCCGAGCAGACGGGGTCCCTTGGAGTTGTGACCCTGAATTGCGCTAGGATCGGTTATCTTTCCAAAGGGGATGAGGGAGCTTTTTTCAGCCGAATCGACACGCTTCTTCAGATCGCGAAGACGAGCTTGGAGCTCAAGCGTAAGATCATCCAGCGCCACATGGATGCCGGGCTTTTCCCGTATACCAAGCGTTATCTCGGGACCCTGCGCAATCACTTCTCCACGATCGGTGTTAACGGGATCAACGAGTGCATTCGCAATTTTACGGGTGGAAGCGAGAACATCACGACCCCGGCCGGTTTTGAGCTTGCTCTCAAGATGCTGGATCATATCCGCACGCGCATCGTAGGGTTCCAGGAGGAAACGGGCCATCTTTACAATCTGGAGGCTACGCCCGCCGAAGGCGCGACCTACCGATTCGCACGGGAAGATATCAAGCGTTTCCCGGATATTCTTCACGCCGGTACCGATGAACGGCCTTATTACACGAATTCCTCCCAGCTTCCCGCGGCGTTCACGGACGACCCGTTCGAGGCCTTGGGCCGTCAGGAAGAGTTGCAGCGCCGCTATACGGGGGGAACCGTGCTCCATCTTTACATGGGCGAGCGCATGTCGAGTGCGGAATCCTGCAAGAAGCTCGTCAAGCGGGCGCTCGAAGGTTATCGGATCCCCTACATCACTATCACGCCGACATTCTCGATCTGTCCGACACACGGCTATCTTTCCGGAGAACATGAATTCTGTACCAAATGCGACCAAGAGCTCATCAATCAAAAAATGCTTCACTACCAGGACGCGACGGAGGCCGAATCGCGAGCGGCGACCGAAGTGAAGCTTTAAGGGCTTGCCCGTTAGAGATCAATGGGGAGGGTCTTTGAATTTCAAGCGGCAAAAACGTTCGGAATTTTACTGAATGATCTTTTTGAAATGAACGGAAGTTTTTCGAAGAAAAGATTCCTATCTCTAACGGGGGAAACATGACCAAAGAGCAGATCGTCTTAAAAGATGAAGAGCGGACGCGTTGTGAAGTTTGGACGCGTGTGATGGGGTATCACCGGCCGGTTGCAGGGTTCAACGTGGGGAAAAAAGGCGAATTTTATGAACGGAAATATTTCGCCGAACCCAAAGAAGCCGGGTGTGGCTGCAAGTAACCTCGAGGATATTTGCGTCGCGGGCATCACGCCCTTTACGACGATAGATTTCCCCGGCCGTTTGGCCGGGGTTTTTTATCTTCAGGGGTGCTCCTGGCGATGTCGCTATTGTTATAACGCCGAGTTCTGGCCACTGCCGCCGGCGGGGACGCGTATTCCGTCGGACAAGATCCTCCATTTTCTCGCCTCCCGCAAAGGACATCTCGACGGGATCGTTTTTTCGGGCGGGGAGCCTACCCTCCATGAACGTCTTCCGGTCTGGATACAAGCGGTCAAGGATATGGGTTTTGAGATCGGGCTTCATACCGCGGGTATGGTTCCCGAGCGCCTCGAGCAAGTTCTTCCGCTTTGTAATTGGGTCGGTCTTGACATCAAAGCTCCGTTCAGTCTCTACGAAAAAGTGACCCAGGTCGCAGGAAGTGCTGATACAGCCAGGCGGAGCGCCGAGTTGGTTCTTGCGAGCGGCGTGGCATACGAATTTCGCACCACGTTCCATCCCGCGGCTCTCTCAGAGGGTGATATCCTGAAAATGGCCCGCGAACTTGCCGAGAAAGGGTGCACGCACTACGCTCTCCA
The DNA here is from genome assembly GCA_964585045.1 of uncultured bacterium. Taxonomy (GTDB): domain Bacteria; phylum Omnitrophota; class Omnitrophia; order Omnitrophales; family Aquincolibacteriaceae; genus Aquincolibacterium. The sequence goes on along the minus strand of CAZPCF010000046.1, from coordinate 379 downwards.
AATGTTCCACCCCGACCATTGTGCTGACAAAGAGCTTCGCGAAAGCGCCGTTCCCGGCACCGGTATTTCCGCTGATCTCCGCCAAAACCTAAAGGTTCTTTTTCAGGACTTTCTGGTCAGAGAATAAAGAATTCTTACGGAGCGTATTCAAGAGTGGAGAGATCTTGTCTGTGCTGTTTGTCAGTGCGGATCTATTGTAAAATGCTTTTCCGCTAGCGGGGCTGAATTAAAAAGACTCAGCGTTTTTATAAACAAATGGAGGCGGGCAGAGTGCGGATCTTATTGGTCGTTTATGACAATGATACTTATATGCATCGGTTCCCTCAAGGTCTTGCATACATTGCGGCGGTCATGCTCAAGGAGGGTTATGAAGTCGAGA
>CAZPCF010000045.1:0-10889 GCA_964585045.1 uncultured bacterium | reverse complement strand
TCACGGACATAATCGCCATAAGCCCAGTCCGTCCGCTGGTGCTCGAGTTTGATCTTCGCGAACACATTCAACCAGAAAAGAGCGAACTCCAGAGCATCATCAAAGGCCTCGCCTCTATCGCTTGTCAGGAAAAAGTGCAGAGAATATTCGGATTGCGCGATCCGGAAGCCGGGATACGCTTTCAGCAATCCCGCAACATCCGGAAATCCGCCCGTCCTGGTCAGTTGGCTCAAAAGCAGGTCGATCGTCGCCTTAACTTTCGAATGGCCCTTAGGGTGGCGCTTCGCCGTTCCGCCAAAATGCCTCACAAGTTGTCCGAATTCGATCTTCATACGCGAATCCGGATAGATCTTCTTAAGAAATTCCTTATAAGGATCGAGCGTCAGCATATATTCGATCACGCAATAGAACATCTCATCCCCGAGATACAGCTTACCGCCCTGCAGCAGGCTCACACGATCCACATCAAGATCAAAGTTCAGAACAAAAACATCCGGATGGTCCTTCGAGTACTGCACCATGTTCGCATCCGGGTGGGCCAAGGCCTTTTTGTCCATGCGGGTAGGATCGGCCAAACCTTTCGTAGCCCATGGATCTCCCTCACTCTTAAGCAGGGTCACATCGTTACCGAACATTTCCTTTAAAAATGGAACATATCCGGTTGCGGAACCCGAATTCAGATTGAAAGCGATCTTCATGCCGGCGGACTTCAATAGTTCCGCCAAGTGGCCGTACCCCTTCATCAAGGACCCTAGATACATCTCACGAGCCTGGTCACGGACAGGCTGAGAATCATTCAATATTCCCGGCTGTTCCGCCTTGGAATACCTCCCGTCAAGGATTTGAGCCTTGACCTGCTGTAGCATCTCACCGTAAAGCGTGATGCCGCCGATATTGGGCTTTGCGCCATTCGTACCGACTTCCACGTGGCTGCGGGTCACATAAAGCCCTCCTTGGGCACCCAGATTACTAATGCTCTTGTACAGATTTCCGGAAACGGTCACGCCAAGGTCGTTCACATTAATTCCGGCATCCCGGAATCCCCTGATCAAGGCATCCTTGAACTTCTGCGTCGAAGGACCATTGTCCCCGGCAATCACAAAAGTATCACCTGCATTCAATTGAACGGAACGGCCATGGCGGCGCGAATCGAACTTCACACTGCCTAAGGCGTTACCCACCCACCGGAGTAGTTCTTCATCAACCTGTTGCGGGAAGTTCGCGTCATCCGCCCCGTCAAATCCGCGAAAATCGTACTCCTTGACGAATTGATCCAGGATCTGCTTGAGCGTCTTCCCGTGCTTCGATTTCCAGGCCAGGATGCTCCTGTCCTCAACCAATTGCCGCGCCTCGGAACGGCGGAAAAGATGGACCTCTTCGATCTCCGAGAAATCTTTGCTAAGGCCCAATGTGCCGACAAAGGCATCCAACTGCTGGAGGATCGTTGTCCCGCCGGCCACATTGACCTTGACCGGATCTTTTCCTTTTAAGGCAAGGACAATGTCATATCGACCGGCCTTCAGATCATTGACCGTCACATTTTTGGAAAGACTTTTGACGAACCGTTCTGAAAATCGACGGACTTCCGAGCGCTTGCCCGCCGGAGCTTCTCTGCCGGAGGACGGATCCGTCTTAAGATCTTTGGCGGAAGTGACTGGAGAGGGGCGATCGTGGCCGAAAAGATCGCGATAGGATTCATCGCTGAGCTGTCGGGGGGTCTTGGGAGTTTCTGTTTTTTCAAATATTTTTGCCTTAATAAGATCTCTGAAGTCCTGGTAGTAAGGGGGGAACATTATAAACGACTTCCAATCTCTGCTAGACGATACCACCATCCTTACTTCACGGGGCTGGAAGGCCGACATGGCGTTTTCTTCGTCGCTTCCCGCGTCGGGAATGATCCTTAATTCGAACACGTCGCGGCCTTCTCTTTCGACACGATAAAAAGTTTTCTCATTTTCAACAACTTTGTTCACTGAAACTTTCTGGGAAGCGAGATAATCGATGAGTTGACGCTCAGAAAATTTTGCAATATTCCTCTTGAACCTTCTTTCAAGTGTTTTCAGAGTTGGGAATTTATGTCGGAGGTCTGAAAACGTTCTGGAAAGTTTGTCGCGTATGAGAGGAAATACCATCACGGCACCTAAAATAACGAGAGGAAATACCGCCACCAGACCAGAAATAATAGATCGGGTCATTGACTCAGTCTGGGGCGACTTTGAAATGGCATCCATGGTCAATGCTCCAGCAGCAAATCCTGGGACGATCATAAGTTTGGTGGTTTTTTGTTCGCTTTGAAGGCCCTCTTTCCCCTTATGGATATTTTTCACCCCGCCATTTCTCACTTCCGAGCGGCCTGCGGCGTTGTTGCCTCCCGGCGCATAGCGTTGGACATATTCCCACAACACGGAATCATGGTGGCCCTCCAGAAGGGCAACATCCCAGCCTTCGACATCGCTTAAAAGGCTGTCTAAATGGCGGAGAACATTCAGCGTAAATCCGGCGTCTCCCGGCTGAGCCGTCTCTTGCCGGATCGCAACACGGATCATGGGACCCACCAACGATTTCAGGAAAGGAAGTTCATACGGCAGATAGGTATTGATGGCATGTTTGGCGTTTTTCCAGGTCGCAAAAACCGCCTCCGTTTCGGAAACTCTTTGCCATTGCCACCGGCGGATCACTTCCTGGATATTATCCTCTTCCCCCACAGCGACGCTCGTCAGCATGTCACGCATCAAGCGAAGGTCATAAGCGGTCAGAGCCCAATTATTCTGGAGAAGGATGTCCGGGGAGCTGTAGGCAATGACCGGGAAGGCCTTTCCGCCCATCGCATTGATGAAACGCAAGACCTCATCCCCCAAAGCGTAATAACCGTGAACCACGAGGATCTCTTGATCTTTCAGATGGAATTCCCGGCCGCTCAATCCGTTCTCTTGACGGATCAAGATCGTTTTCCCCTGAAGCACACGGGAAATGTCCTCCACGGTCTGATAATCCATATCCAGAACATCCGCCTTGATCCCCTGAGCCCGGATCCGTTTCATGATCTGTGCTGCGAGCATCGGTTTTCCGGCCGAGCGCGGGCCGCCGATCAGGATAACGCTGCCCCTCTTCGCGGGAAGCTCTTGAAGCGCGTCCGCGACAAGTTCGTCGATCTTATTGCTCATGACTTCGTCAGCCCGTTCGATCAGCTGGACCCTTTTGGAACGCGAATCGATCTGCCGAAGCTCCGGCAAAGTCTCCGGACGCCAACGCTTGGCGCCGTCATCCATCACATAAGGAGGATTCGCTTCACTGAAGGCCGTTGCCAATTCCTTGTCCGCGGCAAGCATCGCGTCCACAATCTTGCTGATAGCGATCTGATAGGCCGCTTCACGAAGCGTGATCTTCTGGGACTCGGAAACCCCGGAAATATCATGGAACGCGCTTACAACCTTGTCCTCCATGAGCCCGTTCCCCGCGACCTCCGGCCACAGTTCCCCGATATTATTTTGTCGCCACTCCAGGGACGAAAATGCCACGCCGCCATCGTTCGTGAACACATCGCAAAGAACGATCGCGCCCTTGTCGAGAAGGATCTGTTCCGGACCACGCCCTTGGGGTTTTTCTTGTCCAACCTCGACAGTTCCGCTGCGATACCCCTCGAACTCCCCCTCCCGGTCAGATTCATCAAGAGGCCCGTTCGCACCTTCTGAAATAATCTTCGCCTTGATAAGCTTTGCGATCCTCGCATTCACGGTTTTTTGTTTCGCTGCCAAAGCCATGATCGTGACATCGCTTGACCAGAATTCGTCTATTTCAACTTCACGGGCATCTTCAGGATGCGCTTTTACGTAAGTGAGAACATTATTTCCTTTGGTGGTGCCATCGGCATTTTTCTCATCCAAATGTTTGTCGAGAGCATCAAGATCGATCCCGGTGCCCCTCACGGCTGCGATCGCGACAGGCCGGTAATCCTGACCCACCACTTCTTTGATCGCCATGATCGCTGCCCCATCTTTACGGAAACTCCGTGCCGCGTAACTTCCGACATTTCCGTAAGCCTCCACCGCGACCCTTTGCCCCTTGACGCTTGTCCCGATCTTAAGGCGCTCTCCGTAAACCTTCAGCGCTTCACGAGTCACAAAATAAAGACCGAGGCCCGTCGCCGGGGTACGCCCCACAGCACCACCCTTTCCCTCGGGCTTCGCGGTCACGGTTGCGATCGGAGATCCTTCGCTCATATCGATGTGACGCTTGCCGTAATATTGCTGCATGTAATATTCCAGATAAGGCGTGCTTGTTTCGTTGTTTGTGGCAAGTTTTTCGAGAAAATCTTGGGAAGTAAAAAGATCCGGCTGCGTAATCTTAAGGAATTCGTCCGCGAACCACCCCATCTCCCTGGAAGTCGTTCCGATATCCCCAGCCGGAACGTCCAGAAGAGCTCCGAAGGCCTTAGGGTCCTGTTTCAGACATTCTTCCACATACCCGCGGGTCAGCCGGGCCAATTCCTTGACCGACAGTTCTTTCGGATTGATCGCCAAGCCACCTTTGCCGCCTCCGTAGGGAAGCCCCGCGATCGCGTTCTTAACGCTCATTTCCGTGGCAAGGGCCTTGATCGTCGCTTCCATGACCTCGATCGCATAACGGATCCCGCCTTTATAGGGACCGCGCGCGCCGTTATGTCCGATGCGCCACCCATCGATATATTGCACCTCGCCACCCTCATCGAGGGTCAATGGGATCTTGACGCGAATTGTTTTTTCAAACCGGAGAAGTTTCTCAAGGATCTTGGGATCAAGATGGATCTGCTTAGCCACTTTCCGGATCTGTTCCTGGGCATTCGCCAAAAAGGCTTCGCCTTCTTTATCCGCTTTGGCCCTGTTCGCTGCGCCCTTTTCATCCGTTTCCATGTAGCGGATCTTTTTCCATCGTTCGGCGATCTTCGCCGCTGTTTGGGGATCGGCTTCCGTTCTTACTTCCGACCGTGCGGACGGTTTTATCCCAAATTCCCGGCGCGCCACACGCTCCAAACGGGCCGCCTGCGCCAGAGTAATCGTGCGAGGACGCCACAACCACTGTTCGAAGATCAAAAGTCCCAAAGCATGGAATGGATTCAATCCCTTTATCGAAGAGGTCAAAGCGGTCAGACGGGCCCAAGCTTTTTTGACCGCCCGTTGCCGCGCGAAATGTTGCTTTACTGACTTTTGGGTTGTTTCGGGACCAAATTCGGCCTGCAATGCTTTTTTTAAGATCGCCCTGTCCTGGCTGTTCATTGTTTCACGAACCAATAGCTCCGCGAGGAAATGCCCGACTTCTTGTGGTGTCTTGGCATCCCGGAGATGATGCAGCCCGGCCCGCGCTTGCCCGCCATCAGTTTGGCGGGTCTCCGAACGGGATACGAAAGTGGAAGTGGTTTCGATCCTAGTGACGATCGGCGTCAGGATAAAATCACCTCGCGACGCATTCCGCGCGTTCAAAGCGACATGGGCCACAGCTTCGGAAAACCCTTCTTCATCCATGGCATCCATGATCACCTTATGAATAAGCGCATGATGCCCCGGCTTTAGATCCAACACTCTCAGCATTCCTTTCTTTCCAGGATGGTAGAGATTGTCGAAGAAAGTTTTGTCAGGCTCTGAAGAGAAGATCCGCTGGCCATCTTTTGTGATAACCGTATAAATTAGGTCCGCGATCTGATTGGCCCGCGAATCGTCTTTCATCACCACGACGTTCCCTTGGGGGGATCTTTTGTTCCGGGCGGCAAGCAATTTGGGCATGCTCTTTGCGAGCTGCTCCCATGCCAGATCCTGCACTTCCCGCCTTGTTTCGTTCAATCCCTCTAAATCTGGATTTCGAATCTCCGATCGATGCGGTACGGACGGTGTTACCGGCCTTACGGGCTGAATAACAGGAGGTCTTACGGGTCGAATGACCGTCGGTTTAAAATTATGCGGCAAATTTGGTTTTTTATACGCGGGAGTATACACGGGAGGATTGAGCGGCGGGCGATACGGAGGCGTTTGTATCCCAGGCTGAGGAGTGGCGCATCCGGCAAGACCCGTCACAGCTGCGGCCGCGACGACTACCACCACTCTCTTGAGACTGGAGACCGAAGACTGAAGCCCAAAAGCTTCTGCTGTGGTCTGTGGTCTGTGGTCTGTGGCCTGATTTCCCCTCACTTCCGAGCGGGCATGGCCTTCGACGCTTTCAGCGCTAGCGAGGAGGTTTTTCAAAAAATCCAAGGCGTCATAGGTGTCTGTGAATTTTATCTGACGGCCCTTCTTCTGCAGGATGATGCTTGCGAAACTGACCCACACGGTCACGCTACTTTCACGCGCCGCCGCTAAGAGCCCCTCCGGAACCAGATTCCGCGTCTTGCCCTCACCCAACTTTTTGAATCCTTGCCTTCGCAGAGCCTTCTCGTCTTCTGCCCGTTCCGTCATCCGCGCTCCCTCTTCCAGAACGGCGTCCCTCACTTCCGAGCGGCCTTTGGGAACAGCAGTGCTTGTCCTCAATTCAGCACGAGCGTCGCGGTCAATGCCCTCATAAAAACTTCGCTCACCGTGGCCAAACCAACGCCTGACATCAGCAAACAGGTCTCTCGTCGTTCCCGAAGAAAGCGACTCCCAAACCAGCTTTTGTCCCGGCTCCGGATCAGCTTCTCTCGCGGGTAATAATTCAGGAGTTACTTCGGCCGGCTTCGGAAGATAGAAACTACCATTCACGTTATTACGGCGGAAAACTCTGATCCCCTTCTTGCCGTTATCGATGGGTGCAAGAGAAATATAGTCCCCGCCCTCTGAAATATTTTGAATGACATAGAGCTGCCTGCCACGTCTGATCTGATCGCCGACTTCGAGTTCGGTCCGGCGATTCACGTTTTTCCATTGTGATGTTCCGGCATCCCGTACCTCAGAACGGGAAAGACGGTCGATGGCATGGGTCAGGATCCCTTGAAGGGTTGTTACAAATGCCTGCTCGGATTCATCCAGCTGGCCGGGCATGTCCTTCTCAAGATCGGATTTCATCCGGACCAAGGCGCTTTGGAATATTGATGCCGCTTTGTCCGGGCCCGCGATCGTTGCGGACCGGATATTTTTATCGAAGACATCCTGCGCCCATCCTCCCATGTTAATTTGAACACCGGCGGGAACTTGCGCGATCGTTGTTGTAAAATCATCGATCGCCTTTTGTACTATCGTAGATCTCACCTCAGAGCGAAACTTTTTCTCGACCTGAGCAAGCTTTCTTCCGGTCCTCGCAAGTGACTCCTGAAATCCAGCAAGACGGCCTCTCGCATCCTCTGCGGCCTTCTCGGCAAGTTTGATCTCCGCGGCGTCAGTTCCGGCGAACCTGATAACAGGAAACCTTCCCGCACGCATTTCTTTAATACTGCGAATGATTCCGTCGAGACTCCCTTGCTCCGTAGCAATGTCCGCTATAAGGTTATCCCTTTCTTGGCGAAGCGTATCAACACGGAGGTTGCTTCGCGCCTCCGAGCGGGCGGTTCTTTCCTGGATATAATCAACAACAGCCCCAACGGTCGCCAGCTTGTTCGCATCTTCGTTCGGTATTTCAATCTCGAATTCGTTCTCGAAGTCCATGATCAGTTCTAAGAAATCCAGAGAATCGGCGTCAAGGTTCTTTCCGAAATTACTTTCAAGAGCAACCTGACTCTCGTAAACATTCAGCTTCTTCATAACAATCTGTCTTATCCGTTCTTCAATAGAACCTGTCGAACGCACCTCGGAGCGGGGGCTGGCCAAAGGGCTGTTGAGGAATTGTTCGGCATGGACGGTAGCCAGGCGAAGGGCTTCTTTGCTCGTCGCCTCATCGAGATCGGCGATATGCCTGAGCGCCTCGGCGCGAACATCCCCAAACTCATCTTCCGTTTCATCCGCCACGGCTTGCAATTCTCCGATGAGTTCATCGGTCCCCCTCGCCTCAGAGCGGGTGGCCAATTCGGTGAGAATATCTTCTTGCTCACCGGAAAAAAATTCAGCCGCTGATATTTCAAAATGGCCCATATCGTCAAGCACTTGCGCGATATCATCCTGGGTAAAATCAAAAAGGTCTTCGAAAGAATCGGCCTCTTTTATCTCCGCGTAGAGCCCCTTGCGACTTTGTTTTGTTTGACTAAGGAGGCGTGACACAAAATCCTCGATATCCACGATTTCCCTCACCTCGGAGCGGCGGCCTGCGAACTTCCGGTTAGCATCCTCATTTGCTTTTTCCGCACGGACTTGCGCGCGCACACCGGGCCCTGTCTTCATCCGGCCTTGGTCTTGTTCCAGTTCCGTGATCGAAAAATTTTCTTGGCTTGAGCCGCGCCTGGTAATTGCTGCTTCCCTCGCCTCTGAACGGGCGGCTCTTCCAGGATGAGCACCCTCTGGCGCTTCCTGCTCCCATCCCGGTGTTTCACGTTCCGATTCGCGCCCTTTGGCCGCTAAAGGAGTAGGCGCTACTTCGAGACTGGCTCCGAAGAGAGGAAATTTGGCGTATACCTTTCTTAAAGCAGAACTCCAGGGCGCCTGATCAGCGCCGAGAAATTCCGTTTCAGTGTCAGGCGTAGACTTTTCGCCCATCTTTGCACGAAAACGATCTGGTTCAACAGGGTGTGCCGGGCCTTGGGTCTCACGGCTTTGCCACTCGGCAATGAGTTTTTTCCAGGAAAGCACTGTGAAAACAACGCCCGTGACCGTGAAAAAGGCCGCATATCCGAGAAGCAGTCCCGCACTTATCCGGTCGACCTGGGTCCCGGAAAGCGAACTGAGATACATGATTGTCTTGCCGGCATAAAAAAGGCCGGCCCCTGCCCAGAAAAGACTGACCCCCACAAGGACGGAATTGATGAGCCGGTCCCTCACTTCGGAGCGAAGTGCGGGATTGGACGCGATCCAACGGTTGGCATTGCCCTCGGATCCTTGGATCCCATCAAGAAGTTTGGTTATGGCCGCGGCAACATCCGGATGCGCTCGGAAGAGCGCGCCGTTCCAATCCTCCGGTTTGATCCAGGAGATCAAGTTTGCCTTCCCGCTCAGACGCAGGAGAACGTCTCCATAATAATCGTAGCCGCTTGCGCTAGACTTCTTGACATGGATATCGAAAGGATAAGTGCCTTTAACAAATTTGAAGAACGCCCCACGCCGTTTCCCCATCGCCTCCGCGTCCAGGAGAAGCTCGACATCCTTTTTCCCTACCGAAAATCTCAGCCCCTGTACCCACTCCGGTTTGCCGTCCCAACCTTCGTGGGCGATCATCTCTTTGATAATAACTCCCGCCCTCACCTCCGAGCGGTTTTGACCTTTCAGCCTTTCAAGCTCCAGTTGAAAAGCAATTCTCTCTGTTCCCGAAGTGGTCCTCGTACTTTTTTCAAGCGCTTCAATGCGCCGGCGCTGCTCCTTCGCCCTGCTTGTGTGATCCCATACAGGAGGAGCTTTGCCAAGGGCTTTCATCCCCACGACATATTTTCCTGCTTTATAATCACCCGACCGTCCTAGAGATCCCCGCATTTCCGAGCGGGCAGTTTGATCGAGAGATTTATTCAGCCAGGTTTTTTGTTCATCCGTCAAGGCTTCGATCTGCCCCTCAGTAAGTGTTTGAATGCGCCCTTGTCTCAGCGCTTGGATCTGGTCGCGGGTGAGCACTCGGAGCTGATATCCCGCCAGAGCTCGAAGTTGCTCTTCTGTCAGTGTTTGAATCTGCTCCACGGTCAATGCTTGAAATTGCGCTTCTGTCAGTACTTGGATCTGGTCGGGCGTCAGCGCCTGAATTTGATTTTTTTTCAGTGCTCGGATCTGAGTTTGAGTCAGCGCCCGAACCTGCCCTACATTAAGCGCTTGGATTTGCGCTTTTGCAAGCGCCTGAATCTGCTCTTCCCTCAGCCCTCTTATCTGGAATGGAGGCATATTTTGAATCTCAAAAATAGATGCTTTACGAACCCATTCAATATTGTTAGCAATTTCGGGATCGCTCACTTGCACAGGTTGAGCACTGAGCACTGAGTGCTGAGTAGAATCTTTTTCCTCCGCCTTGTCCCTCACCGCTGCTGAGCGGGAGGCGTGGGCCTCAATGTCAGAGATCTCATCCTGGCGATATCCGCGAACTACCTGTGCGGTCGTTTTAGAAGCGGGGGGGGCGTCTTCTTCGGTAATATTTTTAAACACGGTGCCGAGCACGGTAACGGCCATTTTTTGCCCGGCTTTCGCCGCTTTAACACGTGCGTCCGTTACCGCGGGAACAGCTTCTTCGCCAATCATATGCAGCACCCGGGCAAGGGAATCCCAAACACTGATCTCGTTGGCAATCACCGCTTTGACCAGCGCTTCCGCCACCGCAGGTGCGTCTTCCTTACCGGCAATACCCCCAAGCACATCACTGAGCTCCCTGACAGCCGCCCATTCTCCGGCATTTGCCGCTTTGGCAAGTTCTTGTGTTATTGCAGGTGCGGCTTCTTTGCCAATATTTTTTAGCGCCTCACGAAGTCTGCTAATCGGCACTCGTTGAAATTTTTTAAGCTGTTCTCCGGCATTCAATGCTTTGACAAGCGCTTGCGCATCCAACAGACCAGCTTTGACTGGGAGTTGAGTCCGGTCCTCAGAAGTTGTTTTTATCTCGGTTCTCACGCCCGTAAATTTAATGGCCTCATCGGTCAGCCGAACATTAAAATTCCTGACAATGTATTCCTTAATTTCTGTAGCTAACGCTATGAATTCATCTGACTTTAGTAATGCCTGGCCTTCTTCTTTATCTTCCAGTGCTTTTATTGCTTCGCCTATTGCGACCAACTCCGCCTTGTTACGATTTTTCTCTCTGTCAGATAGAGGCACTCCCTTCTCTCTAGGCGCATCGTACACCACAACAGCATAGGCGCTGTGAAGCCTTGCTATTAAATCAAAGAGCCGTCCTTC
>CAZPCF010000044.1:0-11235 GCA_964585045.1 uncultured bacterium | reverse complement strand
TCCGAAGACCGCGATGGCCAAGAGGTAAGCGATAAAGAAATAGGGGTCGAACAACGCGAAGGCGAGCGTGAACGTGAGCAGCCCGAGGAAAATATTCCACATCCCTTTTTGGGCGTACTCGGTGCAGATCTGCACGATCTTGATGGAATCCTCGCGCTTTGCTTCCTTCATGTCGAGACTCATGTTTTTCTTAATGTACTCAACGGCCGAATAGGCCCCTGTGGTCACGGCCTGGATCGAAGCGCCGCAAAACCAGTAGATCACGGCTCCGCCGCAGATAAGTCCGAGAAGGATCGGTGCGGCCGTGAGGGCAAGTTTTTCATTTAGCAGGATCTCCCCAATGTTCGCTGGCACAAACGCGCCCTTCGCAGCGATAACAGCCGTAGAGTGAAGATGCTCCTGCAAGAGCAGAATGATCGAGAAGATCATGGTGGTGGCTCCCGCGACGGCTGTTCCGATCAGCACGGGTTTTGCGGTGGCCTTGAAGGTATTGCCTGCAGAGTCATTGGCTTCAAGGTAGTGCTTGCCCACCTTGAAGTCGGGTTTGAAACCGAAATCCCTCTGGATCTCCTGTTCGATCCCGGGGATCGACTCCGTCTGGGCCAATTCGAAGATCGATTGGGCGTTATCTGTCACCGGGCCGTAGGAATCCACCGCGATATTCACCGGACCCATGCATAGAAAACCATAAGCTACGAGACCGAAGGCAAAGATCGAGGCGTGGGGCATGATGTTCTGAAGTCCCGTCCCCGAGATCAGGAAGGCCGTGAACATCAGAGCAGCGATCAGAATGCCTTTCCAGAATGCTGAAAAGTAACCTGCCACAAGGCCCGAAAGGATCGTGAGCGATGCCCCGCCTTCGCGCGAGGCTATGACGATCTCCTTCACATGTTTGGAGTGCGAAGAGGTGAAGGCTTTGGTGAATTCAGGGATAAGGAAAGCCGCCAAAGTTCCGCAGGCAATGATCGAAGCGAGCTTCCACCACAGCGTCGGGTCCGGAAGGTCGCCCACAAGCAGGTACGACATCCCGTAAGAGGTGGTGATACAAAGCGCCGTGGCGATCGTGATCAAACGCGTGAGCGGCTCCTCAAAATTGAACTCTTTCAAACCCTTGTACTTGCGCTCTGAGATGGCTTTGTTGATGAAGTACGAGACCCCCGACATGAAGTCCATCAGGAAACGCATGGCGAAGATCCAGACGATGAGCTTAGCTTGGAGGGTCGGATCTTTCACGGCAAGCGTAATGAAGAAAATGAGCGCCACCCCTGTAACGCCGTAGGTTTCAAAGCCATCGGCAGTGGGACCCACCGAATCGCCGGCATTATCACCCGCGCAGTCGGCGATGACGCCCGGGTTGCGGGGGTCATCCTCCTTCACCTTGAAGACGATCTTCATGAGGTCGGAGCCGATGTCGGCGATCTTGGTGAAAATGCCTCCCGCGATGCGAAGGGCGCTCGCTGCCAGCGATTCTCCGATGGCAAAACCGAGAAAGCAATAGCCGACGATCTGCCGCGGCATAAAAAGAAGGATGATCACCATCATCACCAGTTCAATGGAGATCAAGAAAAGACCCACGGACATTCCCGCGCGCAAGGGGATATTGACGACGTCCCAAGGAACACCGCGCAGGGATGCAAAAGCCGTCCGGGAATTGGCGTAGGTATTGACGCGGATCCCGTAATAGGCGACGAGCGAGGAACCTGCCATGCCGACGATGGAGAAGAAAAGGACCAGGCCCAAAGTCGTCGCGGTTTCACCCTTGAGCGCCAAAAAATAATAACTCATGGCGCACGCAATGATCGCGAACAGGAACGCCAGGAACTTGATCTGTTGTTTGAGGTAGGTCTTGCAGGTCTGGAAGATCGTTTCCGAGATCTCAAGCATTGATCTGTGCGCCGGAAGCGACTTGATCTTTCTGAATTGGTAGAGGGAAAGGCCGACCGTTCCGAGGATCACCATCGCCCCATAAAGCATGATCTGGAAGCCCGAAAGGCCGCCGAACATCCTGAAATGCCCTTCATGGAGATCCGGGATCTTCAGATCCGCTTCACTGGCCCATGCGGCGGTTTGCCCTAGGAAAAGCGAGCCTGAAATAAAGAGTCGTGTAAAAAGTTTTTTCATATGTCTCCAGCTGAAAATTAATAACTCAAGTCTTGCGGACCTTCGATGGAATGACCAAAGAACGCAGAGCCCAAGCTAATAATGATCTTTTATTGTTGAGGTTGAATAAAGTTCTCGAAGGATCTATATGCTTAATGGGCACTTATGATAGCGTAACGCCAGAAAAACTCCACCCAAATTTTAGAGCCCCGATGATGTTATTCATTTCCAACTAGAAATGAATCGGGAGACAAGGACAGGTCCAATTCTTCTATCAAGAGTTAAGGGTTAATTGGGCCAGTCCTTGTAATCCTTCTAGAAATGGATTGGGAGACAAGGACAAGCGCGTGATCTCAAATCATTTAAAAAAGGAATCGGTGCTAGTCTCAATTCTCAATAATAAAAAGTCATCTTCGGAAATTAGGGCAGGCATCTATTGATTGTCCGTCCGCTTCTGCTATATTAGGGACCTTCTATGGCGCTTATGATTAAACGGGTCGAAAGACCCCGCGAACTCAAATGGTATCACGCCGGCGCCATGCTCTATGGCGACTGGGGCACCTCCAAGGCCTACGTCCTCGGGATCGCCTTTGCCTTAGCCGGTCACGCCTCCTGGTTTTTCCTCGGTCTCATGTCCCTTTTCATGGTCCTGATCGGGGTCTGCTACATGGTCGTCTGCCGCATTTACCCCGACGGAGGCGGCGTTTATTCCTCGGTCAAACAGCGTTCTCAGACCCTTGCCGTGATCGGGGCTTTTCTCCTCATCGCGAATTACACCGTGACCGTCTCCATAAGTGTGCTGGCAGCCTTCTATTACTTCAACGTGCCAAATCCGGAGCTTTGGGCTGTCGGAGCGATCCTCGTGATCGGGGCCATGAATTGGGTCGGTCCCGGGAAGGGCGGCAACATCGCGACCGTGATCGCGGTCTTCGCGTCTTTGACCGCCGTGATCCTCTTTCTTTTTACAATTCCTCATCTTCCTCATGTGCAACTGGTTTTGCCCACGGGCGGCCTTATGAAAAATTGGTCGGTTTTTGTCGGGATCGTGCTCGCTCTTTCGGGGGTGGAAGTGATCGCGAATATGACAGGTATTATGGTGGAGCCTGTCAGAAGGACCTCCCGTCGCGCGATCATGCCGGTTCTGATCGAAGTCGCGGTACTGACGTTCCTTTTGGGGGTGGCGATGAACGCCGTTCCCGGGTTGCAGAACCACATCGAAGATATGCTTCGCGCTTTAGGCAACTATTACATTGGCCCCTGGTACGGGAATGTGATATCGGTCGCTTTCGGTTTTCTGCTTCTTTCTGCCGGCAACACGGCGATCACCGGCCTTGTAAGTATCCAGTTCGCTTTGGCCAAGGATCGCGAACTGCCGCCGGTGTTCGCGAAACTCAACCGCTTCGGCATGCCGGGCATTGCCCTCATCGTGGCGGTGACGCTTCCCATCCTTGTTTTGATCATCGAGAAGAATGTCGTTCACCTGGCGGCGCTTTACGCGATCGGCGTAGTGGGGGCCATTGCCATGAATCTCGCGACCAGCGCTACGAATTTTTCGATCCGGATGAAGCTTTGGGAACGTATTCTTTTGGCCGTGGGCGCACTGATCACGATCTTTATCGAACTCACGATCGCCTTGGAAAAACACCAGGCGCTCTTTTTCGCCCTGACGGTAGTCGGGGTGGGGCTCATACTCCGCTTTGCCGCTAAAAAGATCGCACCGGTCACCATGCCGGAACTGGCTTCGGCCGTCAACGTGTTGACTGTGGCGGAGGCCAAGGAGCTTACTTCGCTTTACAAAAGTTCCGCACTTGTAGCGCTGAAGTCTTTCAATCCGGTGCTGCTTGAGGAGGCCGCTTTGCACGTGAAGGCGATGGGCGAGAATTCGGTCTATTTGAGCTATGTGGAAGAAACACCTCCTTCACCCGAACTCCCGACAGAAATAGAGCCATCCCGGGAATCCGTGGAAGTGCTTGCGAAAGCCCAGGAAAAGATGGAAGGGCTCGGCATTACGGCGGTTCCGATCTGGCAGATCGGAGATAACCCCGGTTGGTTGATCGCGCGTGCGGCACGCGACCTCGACATCAAGACCGTCGCGATCGGCGCCACAAAACGAAGCGCCCTCATCAGTCTCCTGCGCGGCGACGTGCTGCGAACACTTGCTCACAACCTTCGCAGAGAGTGCCATTTATTGATTGTCGGTTAGCGTATTTTTTAGTACGCTCTCCGTAAGTTTGTATTTCCCCCTTTGAGGAAGGGGGATAAAAGAGGATCTGTTAAATTTTTCTTAGCCCCTCTTTTTCAAAGAGGGGGATGGAGATAATCGCCATGAAAAAAACTTTTATCCTTGTGCTTATGTTTTTACTTTTGACCGTTTACCCCTGTTCCGCAGAATGGTTTGATGGGGAGGTGCAGAAGATCGATGCTAAGGCCAAGACGATCACGATAAGCGAGATCGATCCGATCACGGATACCGAAGAAAAAAAAGAGGTTCTGATCGATGAAGCCACCGTTTTTTCAGGCGTCACTTCCCTCAAGGATGTCCGCGAGAACGATGACGTTACGATCGAAGCCCAATACGACGAGCCAAGCGATGTGTGGAAAGCCATTTCCGTTGAGGTTGCCGAGGCGGGCGCGTGAAGGCTCGGGCCCGGCCTACAAAAAGGCTCCTCGCTAAAAAACGTTCGCATACCTTCGGCATTCTAACCACGCCCGCCAAAGATATTTTCCATTCCAACTATCACCTCGGACTCTTGAACGGGATCATGCCGCGCATCAAGGTCCTCAATGGGCGCCTCAAGGTCATCATGATGCCGTCCCGTCCGTACAAGAGTCTGGATGAAGTCCTCATCAAGAACGGATTGGACGGGCTTTTAATCCTCACGTGGCGCTGGATCCATCCCCGGGTCGCGCGGCTGATCGAAACTTCCCGTCACAAACGCGTTCTTATCGTGAATGACCCGGTGCCCGGTCTTGGAGTCAATAACGTTTATACCGATACCGATGCGGGCATGGCGCAGGCGGTAACGCATCTTGTGAAAAAGGGACGCCGGAAGATCGGGATGCTGCACGGGCCTTGGGAAGTTCCGTTCAAGTTGGGACATGCGGAGGGCAAAGTGCCCTTTATCGATACGCAGCTCAAGGTGCGGGGGTTCCTCCGGGCGCTTAAGGCCAAACGTATTCCGTGCGATCGATCCTGGCTTCGTTCGGGAGCCACCAATAGCGAAGCGGAAGGCTATCGCGTCATGAAGGAGTGGTTACGCGAAGGGGATCTTCCCGAAGCGATCCTGTGCGGGAACGATGACCTTGCGTTCGGGGCGCTCCGGGCGTTAAAAGAATCCAGAAAAAACATGGCCGTGATCGGTTTTGATGATAATGAACGCGCGAAAAAATTTTCACCGTCTCTTACAACCGTACGCCAGCCTCTCGCGCAAATGGGGAAGGACGCCGTGGATATCCTGATCCGGCAGATCGAGCGCCCGGTCCCCCGGCCCATTTCAAAACGGTATCTTCCAAAACTCATCGTTCGAAAAACTGCATAAAAGTCGCGCAACGCGCAACGCACAACGTGAAAAAATCCGTTGCGCGTTGCGCGTAGAACGTTGCGCTGAGCTTCATTAAAATCCCCAATAGCCGTAACTATAGATGGAAGCTTTATTTGTCTTTGGAGAGGGAAAACATGCTCATCACCACCATCGCCGTCATGATCGCGCTCGGATATTTTTTCTATCCGTTCAAACTCGTCCGGTTGAGGTCATTGCTCAAGTATCTGGCCGGGGGCTTCTGCCTTTGGGCCGCGCTTTTTTTCGCCGTGCCTTCCGTGGAGATGCAATTCGTGCATCGAACCGGGACCGTGCTTCTCATCGTCGCGGGCGCGCTTCTTTGCATCGATATATTGATCTCAGCGGTCCTGTGGGTTGCCGAGCGGTTGAACAATATCTTCCATAAGACACCCCAACTTCCGCATTATCTTCTTGAGATCTGGTCGGCCATGGAACGGATGGCGTCGCGTAAAGTCGGCGCTCTTATCATCCTCCAGCGCAAACAGCCGCTTCGTCCCTTCATGAAAGGGGGGATGCCGTTCGACGCGGAGATCAAGTCAGAGATCCTCGTGCCTCTTTTTTTGACGACCTCTCCCGTGCATGACGGCGCGCTCGTGGTGCATAAAGGCCGCATGCAGACCGTGAAGGGCATTCTGCCTCTTGCGTCGCTTTCCGATCTTGCACCGAGTTTTGGCACGCGGCACCGGGCGGCGATCGGGATCACGGAAAAAACCGATGCGATCGCGCTCGTGGTTTCCGAAGAGCGCAGCCAGATCAGCGTTGCCTATCGCGGTTGCCTGGTCCATATTGCCGACCGTTTGGAATTTTTAAAGACCCTGCAGTGGGTGCTGAAAGGCAGGAACATCCTGCGGCTCAAGAACGCGAGTTTCATTGTCACGACCAAAGTGCTGGACGATCTGACGTGAAGCGTTACATCCTCGCGCTCGATCAGGGTACGACCGGTTCCCGGGCCATTCTTTTTGACGCGGCGGGCAGAACCGTCGCGAGCGCCTATCGCGAGTTCAAACAGTATTTCCCCAAGCCCGGCTGGGTGGAACACGACGCCCAGGAGATCTGGCGCTCCTGCGAGGCTGTGATCGGCGAAACCCTCCACAAAAGCAAGATCACACCGGAAGAGATCCTGGCGCTGGGGATCACCAATCAGCGCGAGACCACTGTGATGTGGGACCGCGAGACCTCAAGACCTGTCCATCACGCCATCGTCTGGCAATGCCGTCGCACATCAGACATCTGCCGCGCGCTCAAAAAACACGAACCCGTGATCCATAAAAAGACCGGTCTTGTGCTCGACCCTTATTTTTCCGGCACTAAGATCAAGTGGCTTCTCGACCATGTCCCGGGACTTCGCCCAAGAGCGGCCAAAGGGAAGATCGCGTTCGGGACGATCGACAGTTGGCTCATCTGGAAACTTACGGGCGGGCGGTCGCACGTGACCGACCTTACGAACGCTTCGCGCACCCTGCTTCTCAATATCAAAACAAAAAAATGGGACCCGGAGCTTCTCAGGATTTTCGGTGTTCCTGCCAAAGTGTTGCCGCGGCTTCAATTTTCCGGATCGATCTTCGGGACCACCCAGAACATTGCCGGGCTTCCGGCGGGCATCCCGATCGCCGGAGTGATGGGGGACCAGCAGGCCGCACTTTACGGCCAGGGCTGTTACGGAGCCGGCACAAGCAAGAACACCTACGGTACGGGTTGTTTTATTGTGCTGAATACCGGCAAGAAACTTGTTTATTCGAAGGAGGGGCTTCTCACAACGCTCGCGAGCGATTTTAAGGGTCGGCCCGTTTATGCGCTCGAAGGTGCGGTATTTATCGGAGGGGCGGTCGTTCAGTGGCTGCGCGATGGCCTCAAGGTCATCAAAAGTTCCGCGGAGACTGAAAAGGTGATCCGGGGCCTCAACGATACGGGCGGGGTCTATGTGGTACCGGCGTTCGTGGGCCTAGGTGCGCCTTACTGGACAAGCGAAGCGCGCGGCCTGATCACGGGGATCACGCGCGGGACCACGATGCCTCATATAATACGTGCATGTCTTGAGTCGGTCGCTTACCAAAGTAAAGACGTTTTCGACATCATGCAAAAAGTATTTGGCCGTCTGATCCACGAGCTGAAGGTCGATGGCGGCGCATGCAAGAACGATCTTCTCATGCAGTTCCAGTCCGATATCCTGAATGCGAAGATCCTTCGTCCCAAAGTGATCGAGCTCACGGCCCGCGGTGTGGCGCATCTGGCCGGTGTTACGATGGGGCTCTGGAAAAAAAGTCATGATCTGAAAAAACAGCATCAGGTTGACCGTATTTTTTCTCCTTCCATGAACCCCGGCAAACGCGCCCGGCTTTACAAAGGATGGCTTAAGGCCGTGCAACGAACAATGTTGTCATAAGGAAATGTTCCCAGGGGCGCAACGCGCAACGGTCAACGCACAACGTAAAAGCCCAAATCGTTCGTTGCGCGTTGCGCATAGTGCGTTGAGCTATAAAAGTTTTTTTGAGGGACATTCATGATCCGCGATGTTGATCGTTTCAGTAGACAAACTTATGATCTGCTCGTCGTAGGCGGCGGGATCAACGGCGCCGCGATCGCTCATCTTGCGGCCAAGCGCGGTCTGAAAGTCGCCTTGATCGAAAAAGGCGATTTCGCAAGCGGCACATCGAGTAAATCCACCAAGCTTATTCACGGTGGCATCCGTTATCTTGAAAATCTCGAAGTCGATCTTGTTTGGGAATCCTTACGAGAACGCCACATCCAGCTCACGGTCGCGCCGCATCTGGTGAAGCCCCTGCCGTTCGTGATCCCGGTCTATGAAGGTGACAAGCGGCCGCTCTGGATGATGCAATTCGGTGTTTTTCTCTACGATCTTTTGGCCGGACGCTACCGGGTAAAGCCGCGCAAGAACCTTACACGCGAAGAAGTGATCGGCCTTGAACCCGGCATTGAGCAAAAAGGTCTGAAGGGCGGTGTGCTTTATTATGATGCGCAAATGGATGACGCGCGGCTCTGTCTCGAGAACGTTCTGATGGCTGCCCATTATGGCGCGCATGTTGCTAACTACGTGAAGGCGGTTTCCTTCGTGAAGGAGAACGGCCGGGTCGCGGGCGTCAAAGCACACGACATGCTCGGGATCAAGGAGTTCGAGGTGCGCGCGAAGCGGGTCATTTGTGCGGCCGGGCCCTGGACGAATGAACTCCTGCGCCTGGATATTCCGAATGCGAAGAAAAAAGTCCGTACGACCAAGGGCGTTCACATTGTTTTAAAAGGGGAGATCTCAAAGCACGCCGTTTTGATCGGCTCGCAAAGCGACCGGCGCATTTTCTTCGTTATCCCCTGGATGGGGAATTCTTTGATCGGAACGACTGACACCGACTACATTGCGAGGCCTGATGAGGTGAAGGTCGAGCAGGAGGACATCGATTATCTCATGCGCGAATCCAAGCGTGTTTTCCCAACACTTGATTTCACCCCAGGAAAGATCCTTGCGACATTCGCCGGTTTGAGGCCGCTCATTCGCAAGGGCGGTTCAGCGAGCAAAGTCTCTCGCAAACATCTTTTTTATGGATCGAAATCCGGCGTCATCTTCGTGGTCGGCGGGAAGTACACGACCTACCGGAAAGTGGCCGAGGATTGCATGAACCGTATCCACAGGATCTATGAAAAAGAAGAGTTCACGCTCTATGGCAGCGGGGCCACCGGTGAACGCGCCGAGATCGTGGCCGCACGCTTGGATCTTGAAAGGGAGGTCGTGCAGTCGCTCATGGATGTTTACGGCAGCCGCTATAAAGATGTGCTAAAGCTGGTTGAGAAAGATCCCAGCCTCAAGGAGAAGGTCTGCGAAAATCCTCTCGTGATCAAGGCCCAGCTCGTCTATTCCGTGGAGACCGAAATGGCGCGGACCGTGGAGGACATTACCGACCGTCGCCTTTCGCTTATCTTCCGCGGTCCCGTTTCCGATAAGACCCTCGCCGCCATTTCCGCTATTCTTCCCAAGAAATAAGCCGCTGTCGTACCTTCTCGATTGAGTTCGGGGGATTTTGTGGTAGGATACGCCTGCTTCGAAAAGGGGACAGGCTACTTTACCCTATAAAGTAGCCTGTCCCCTTTATTTCCAACCGGACCTTAAAATGATCTCAGCAAACGGCGTCACACTACAATACGGGAAACGCATTCTTTTCGAGAACGTGAACATCATGTTCACGCCCGGGAACTGCTACGGCCTGATCGGGGCCAACGGCTCCGGGAAATCCACGTTCCTCAAGATCCTCGCGGGTTTGATCGATCCCAATGCCGGGTCTGTCGCGGCGGGGAAGAACGAGCGCATTTCCTTCCTGAAGCAGGACCAGTTCGCGTACGATGAATTCACGGTGCTCACGACTGTCATCATGGGCCATGAACGCCTTTATAACATCATCAAGGAAAAGGATGCGATCTACGCGAAACTTGATTTTTCAGACGCGGATGGCATCCGCACCGCGGAACTGGAACATGAATTTGCGGACATGAGCGGATGGGATGCCGAACCCGAGGCCGCAAAACTCCTGAGCAATCTCGGGATCCCGGATGCCATGCATCAAGTTCCCATGAAGAGCCTCGAAGCGAGCGAGAAGGTACGCGTGCTCTTGGCCCAGGCACTTTTCGGAAATCCCGATGTCCTGCTTCTCGACGAACCGACGAACCACCTCGATGTTGAGACCTGCATGTGGCTTGAGGATTTCCTTTATGATTTCAAGAACACGGCGATCGTCGTGTCGCATGACAGGCATTTCCTCGACCGGGTTTGCACGCATATCGCCGACATTGATTACGGTAAGATCCAGCTTTTCACCGGTAATTTCACGTTTTGGATGGAATCCAGCCAGCTTGCGCTTCGGCAAAAGCAGGAGGCGAATAAGGATACGGAGGCGCGGCGCAAGGAACTCCAGGCCTTTATTGCGCGGTTTAGCGCAAACGCGTCGAAGGCACGGCAGGCCACATCACGCAAAAAACTTCTGGAAAAGTTGACGCTCGAGGACATCAAGCCATCCTCCCGTAAATATCCTTATGTGGCATTCAAATTCGAAAAAGATTCCGGCAACGATCTTCTGGAGATCGAAGGCTTGGAGAAGTCCGTCGAAGGGGAAGTGATGTTTAAAGGCCTCGATCTTCGGGTCGACAAGGGCGACAAGATAGCGTTCCTTGGGCCGCTTGATCGCGTGAAGACCACGCTTTTTCAAGTGCTCATGGGCGAGCTTCCGGCGGATAAAGGGACCTTTAAATGGGGAGCGTCCACCAACCGGGCCTATTATCCGAAAGAGAATGGAAAACACTTTGAAACCGATCTCAGCCTGGTCGATTGGCTGCGCCAGTTCTCAAAAGAAACGGATGAGAATTTCATCCGCGGTTTTCTCGGGCGCATGCTTTTTTCGGGTGAAGAATCTCTTAAGAAAGCCTCGGTGCTTTCCGGAGGCGAGCGCGTACGCTGCATGCTCTCACGCATGATGCTTGTCGGTGCGAATGTGGTGATCCTGGATGAGCCGACGAACCATCTGGATCTTGAATCCATCACCTCGCTTAATAAAGGCCTTGAGACCTTTGGCGGCAC
>CAZPCF010000043.1:0-11507 GCA_964585045.1 uncultured bacterium | reverse complement strand
CGAATGAAACGATGCGAGGGAGATCATTTTGAGATGGAATGGCGGCCTGCCGGTAATACAAGTCGGGGCTCGTCCAACCTTCAAAAATCAGACAAAGGGCGGCCCGACCGCACCAAGAAGCTCTACCGCGGAGAAGGCCATTTTTTCGGGAGCGGGGACCTGGTGGGTGCGCAAGCCATGATCTGGAGATAACATGCGCTGGCTTCTTCTTGAGAAAATCCATTCGATCCACAAAGGTAAAAAGGCCGTTGCTTCTTCCAAAGTTCCCCAAGCTCCGTACAGCTCGGAAGTCCTCTTCATTGAAATGATGGCGCAGACCGGGGGCCTCCTGGTTGGTGCGGAAAGCGATTACCAGAAAGACCTCATTTTCGCAAAGATCGAAACCGCGACCATCACAAGTGTTCCGAAGCCCGGTACACCCCTTCAGATCGAGGCCTGGTCCGAAGGCCTTGGAGCCGAAGGCGGGTGGCTTGAGGCGACGATTACATGCGGTGAAGGCCTGGTTGCGCGAGCGAAACTTTTGCTCATGACTGTGGGAGGCCTTTCGGCGGGGCAGACGAAGTCGGTCACATTTCACGAGGCCTTCATGGATCATTTTAAAGTTCGCGAAAAGATTATCTTCTCCGCGATACAGGGTCGATCTTCATGACCGCAAAACGCCGTGTCGTGATCACGGGTTTCGGGGTCATTACGCCGTGCGGGAGCGGCTGGGAACCTTACTGGGATGCCGCACTTCACGGGCGTTCCCTGGTTCGAAGCTCCGACTCCCTCAAGCTGAACTGCCCCTCTTTTAAATATGCCGGGATGCTGTCCCAGTTCGAACCCAAAGAATTCATCGAGAACCGGAAATCCATCAAGCTAATGTCCCGTGAGATCCAGATGGCTGTCGCCGCGAGCCGCCTGGCATTTAAGGACGCCAAACTTTCACCGGAAAATTATAATCCTACGCGCATCGGTGTCACGCTGGGGACCGGGATTATCAATAATGATCTCGATGAGATCGGGGTAGGTTTTAGGAACGGTCTGGATGAGAACGGACATTTCTCCATGACCAAGTTTGGACAAGACGGTATTCGTTCACTTTTTCCGCTCTGGTTCCTGAAATATCTTCCAAATATGCCGGCCTGTCATGTCTCTGTTGCGAATCATCTTCGAGGTCCGAACAATACCATCACAACATCTTCAGCCGCGAGCACGCAAGCGATCGGGGAAGCGTACCGTGTGATCGAGCGGGGGGATGCAGATATCATGCTGGCGGGTGGCACGGACTCTAAACTCAACGCGATGGGGATCTCGCGCTTCCAACTCCTCGGTTTTCTTTCGACAAGAGAAGAATCCCCCGAGAAGGTTTACTGTCCTTTTGATAAAAAACATGACGGGATCGTGCTAGGCGAAGGTTCGGGGATTCTGGTGCTTGAATCTCTCGAAAGCGCGAAAAAACGCGGAGCGGCGATCTATACCGAAGTTGCCGGTTATGGATCCTCCTCGGATTTTAATTATGATCCGCGCGACCCGGATGATTTTACGGGAAAGCGCGTGGCGATCCGCCGGGCTCTCGAAGATGCCGCACTCGAACCTGCGGATGTCGACGTCCTTGTGGCGAACGGAAGCGGTATTCCACAGGAAGATGTGCAGGAATCGCTCGCCGTCCATTCTTTTTATGCGTCCACTTTCAAGAAGCTTCACGTCACCGCGGTGAAACCCGTGACCGGGAATCTGGTCTATGGAACCGGGAGCGTGGAGGCCGTGATCGCGGCCTTGACCACGAAAAAGGGGCAGGTGCCTCCGGTCGCCAATCTTGAAAGTCCGGATCCTGAATGTCCGTTACCGTTCGTCAAAGATAAGGCAAAATCTTGCCAAGTGAACGTGGCAGTTTTGAACACGTTCGGGTTTGGCGGGCAAAACGCGTCGCTGGTGTTCAAAAAATGCTAAAACGCAAAGTGGTGGTAACAGGGATGGGCGCCGTGACGCCTCTCGGAAACTCGGTGCGCGATACCTGGCTCCGTTTGACGCGGGGGAAGTCGGGGATTGGGCCGATTACGCTCTTTGATGCAAGCCGTTTTCCGACGCGCATTGCAGGTGAGATAAAGGGATTTTCATTTGAAAAATGGCTTGAGCGCAATCCGCCGCTTAGCTGCGCGAGCCGGAGCACTTTCTTTGCGCTCCAGGCCGCTGCGGAAGCTTACAAGGGTGCGATGCTTAAACCGCTCGCCGTGAATCCGAACCGTTTCGGTATTTATTTCGGTGCGGGCGACAGCGGGATCGATTTCGATCCCTTCATCAGGACCTTGGTACCGTCCTTTGTGAAAGAAGGTTCCGGGTGTGCCGATGTCGTAGACAAAGGAAAATATCTTCAACGTGCGAGCGAAAACATGAGTGCTTTGCGCGAACTTGAAAACCAGCCGTTCATGACCGTGACGCATCTAACACGTCTTTTTGATATTCGTGGGCCGGTCTCGAATTGTTTGACGGCGTGCGCAGCATCGTCGCAAGCGATCGGGGAAGCTTTTGAATGGATACGGCGCGGGGATGCGGACATCATGATGGCCGGGGGATCCCACTCCATGATCTATCCTATGGGAGTTGCCGGATTTAGCTTACTGACCGCGCTTTCCACCCGCAACGATGAGCCTGAAAAAGCCTCGCGACCGTTCGATAAAAAACGGGATGGATTCGTGATCGGCGAGGGTGCGGGGGTGCTGATCCTGGAAGAGTTGGAGCACGCGCGTAAGCGCAGGGCCCCGATCCACGGGGAAGTCGTGGGTTACGGTTCCACGGCGGACGCGTATCGCCTTACGGATATGGACCCGGAGGGCAGGGGTGCGGCGCGTGCCATGGAAATTGCCATGGAAAAAGCTTGCGTTGGGCCCCAAAATATTGATTATATCAATGCGCACGGAACTTCCACCGTAGTGAACGATTCGTTGGAAACCCTCGTCATTAAAAAAGTGATGGGCGACTACGCGTCGAAGGTTCCGGTAAGCTCGACGAAGTCCATGCTCGGGCACATGATCGCGGCGGCCGGGGGGGTCGAAGCGATCATTTGTTTGATGGCCATGCGTGATTCCATGATTCCGCCGACGATCAATTATGAAGAACCGGATCCTGAGTGCAATCTGGATTATGTGCCGAATACGGCCCGGCGCTCGGACGTGAATATAGCGCTCTCAAACTCGTTCGGGTTCGGCGGCCAGAACATTTGCCTAGCTTTAAGGAGATATGATGGCTCGTGAATTGATCTTTATGACCGGCGCGACGGGTGTGCTGGGACAGGACCTTGTCAAGGAACTGCTCCGGACCACGAAGTCAGAGATCGCGCTACTGGCCCGCGCGAAGAACCGCGCTTCCCACTCAGATCGCGTTAAAAAGATCCTCACCGCGATCGGCATCGGTTCTCATCTGGGTTCTCGCGTCCATGTGATCGAAGGAGATGTGACGCATCACAAGTTCGGGATCAAAAAAGCCGATCTCGAATATCTGGAGCGTGAGTGCAAGGTTTTCTATCACATCGCGGCGCTTACGGCTTTGAACGGAACAGAAAAAGAATGCCAACAGATCAATGTGGGTGGCACGGAACACGCGCTCGAACTGGCTTGGGACCTCCGCAAAAAAGGAAAGCTTGAGCGGTTCATCTATTTCAGCACGGCGTTCGTGGCTGGGAGCGTGTGGGACCATTGTTCCAAAGAGGATGAACTGCCGGCCAAGCCTGTGTTTGCGAACTATTACGAGTCGAGCAAATATAGGGCCGAGACCAAGGTGCGCGAGGCGATGGCAAAAGGTCTTCCGGTTACGATCATTCGTCCGAGCATTGTGGTGGGCCATTCTGAGACCGGTGTGGTTTCGGATTTCAATGTGATCTATCCTTTTATCAAGCTTTTTGCCCACGGGGTTCTTTCAAAGATCCCTACGCATCGTGAAAATACGTTCAACATTGTGCCCATCGATTTCGTGATCCAGGCGACCTGTGCGATCGTTAAGGACCCGAGGAGCATCAACAAAGCCTTTCATGTGGTGGCGCCCAAGCCCCCGACGATCGGCATGCTTCTACGGGTGGGAGAAGAGGAATATTCAACCGTTCCTCCGATCGAGGTGATCGACCCCAAACATTTCTTAAAAAGCAAGATGAGCTCACAAGAACAAATGGTCTTCGCGATGCTGGAGCCCTATTTAGGTTTTTTGAACGGGCGTCTGACGTTCGATACCACCAATACCCGTGAGATCCTGCGCGGTACCGGGATCCCGATGCCAAAGACCGATCATGCTTTTCTTAAGACCCTGGTCCGTTATGCCGTCAAGGTCGGTTATCTGGCGATCTAAAAGACGAGAGCGCCCGGCGTTAACAAAATCCATAGGACATCTTGATGAAAAAGATAGTGACCACAACGTTGATCTTAGTGCTATTGAATCTGTGGGTTCCGGAAGCCTGTGCGGAGATCTATCAGGAACTGGATCCGATGGTTCCCATTGAGTCCCAGACGCCTGTTTCAGAAGAGACTTCCGCGAGTAGTGCGATGACCGGTCAAACAAGTCATACAGTAAGTCCTGCGGGCACGACAACAGATAAGAAAAAATCAGACGGGGCGGAAAAGGGGAAATCAAAGAAAAGTTCCAAAAAGAAAAGTTGTTGTAAGGAAAGTAAAAAGTCCGGTTCCAAGAAACACAAGAAAAGCTCTAATTAAGTGAGATAGATTGGTCTCAAAAAGGGGACAGGCAAGCGCTTAATGCCTGTCCCTTTTTTTATCGCCAGTGGGTTTGGCGTTTGAAAAGGGCCATTTGAAAAGCGTCAGAGAGAATGGCCGTGAAAACGAGTGCTGAAAGCGGGTGGAGGAGGACATAGCACTTCTTGGCGTTGACGATCGAGTAGGCCTTGAATGCGGTAGCGAATGTGATGACAAGAATCAAGATGCAAAGAAGCAAAGAGGCGGAGAATCGGCCCGAAAGCGCGATGAGAGCCCCGAACGGGAGAACTGAAAAGAAAAAAACGCTCAGAGCACATTTTAGGAGTGGCGCCGGTTTTTGCTCGAACGCGTGAAGGAAGATCCGCCGCCAGCCCCGCCAAAGTGCGTCAAAAGAATCGTACATTCTTGTGCCGTAGATCTCCATTCCGAAAGCGCACATCCCTCGCGCACCCATCTCCTTGGTCTTTTTCATCAGTGCAAAATCTTCGAGGAATGCTTCTTTCACGCCTTTGTGTCCTTCGATCAGCCTGTAATGTCCTGCGCGTATGAGCAGGTACTGTCCGTTCCCGAAATAGACCTTGGATTTTGGATCATTGATCTTCCGGATAGGGAACCAGAGCCCCATGTAAGCCATGGCACAAGGCTGGATGAGGTTCTCCCAAAAACCGTGGGCGAGGCAACGGGGCAGGAGCGTCAAAAGGTCCAGCTTTTTTTCTTCAGCAAAGGACAGGGAAGCGTTGACGCTCCCGGGTTCGTGTCGCGTATCCGCATCGGTGAAAAGAAGCCAATCACCCGCGGCGTGCTGAACGCCAAGGTGCAACGCGAAGTTCTTGCCCGTCCATTCCGCGGGGGTGGGGGGAGTGTTAAGGTAATAAAAAAATCCCCCTCGTTCCCCCCTTTGCAAAGAGGGAGAAAGGGGAATTTGACCTTTAATCTCAATAGCTCCAAGATCTTTCAGGATAGCTTCGGTCCTGTCCTCCGAGCAGTTATTGATGACGATCAGCTCATCACCTTCACGGAGCTGTGCGAGAAAAGGTTTTACGCAGTCCGCGATGTTCTTTTCCTCGTTCTTGGCGGGGATGAGTACGGATATTCTGCCGTGTCGAACGACGGGGATGGTGAGCTTCAGGGTAGGGGCATGGTTTAATTCAGAAAGGGATCGCCAGCTGCGATAGATCCATCCCGCCAGGATGAAGAGCAGAAAGAACGACGTGGCCTTCGTGATGATCTCCATAAGATTTTGCATCATAACAAATGTTTCAGGCCAGTCCAAGCGAATTTAAAGGTCCTGAAATCTTCAATAAAATTTTTTGGAAACTGTCATTCTATGTATCATCTACTATCGAGTCAGGACTTTTCGTAAACCAAATCTTTCCCCTTAAATCTCCCAGATTTTTGAATCTGTAAGAATTCCTCCTCATGATGACTCGTATTCCATTGCGTGTTAAAAACCGATTGAATTGCTCAAAGAGTTATAAAATGCCATAATTTACTATATTTTAGAATCCAAAGTCTATTGCATGATTTCTCGTATGAGTGCTATCTTCCCCGTATGGGGCTGTAGGGGATGTCGACGCTCAAGTTGATGGGGAAAGGTGGGTTTGAAAATGGGAACGAAAGGTGAGATCCGGTTTGCAGTAGTTGTGGCTATTCTTTTGTTTTTGTTTACCCAATCCATTCCTCGCGGGTTCTCTGCAAATAATCAACAGCTCGCAACGGCAAAAGAAACCGCCGTTGCCACGAAAAAGATTCCTACACCGACGCAATCTTCGCCCGATCCGAAGGCTGCGGCGGTGATAGCAGCGGTGGCAGACCGGACATCAACGGATTTCTTAAGTGGTATTTCCCCGATCACAAAGCCCGTGGTTTCTGCTCCTTCTCAGGCCGCGAATTCTCAGAGGGAGGGCAAAATAATTTCAGCCGTTGAAACAAAAGCGGCCACTCAAAAAGTAGTCCCTCAACAGGCGGCTCAAGTGATCGTCAGTGATGTAAAAAACGCACTCACGAGCACAGAACCGGAACAGAAGAAGGAAAATCTAAAACAGTTGAAAGCTGATGTGAAGCTCGTCGCATTTGTGACGAAAAGCCCGTCTGATGATCTCTTGATCCATTACGGAGAAAGTCCGGCTGCGAATGGTGTGCTTTTGCTTCCCGAAGGACATTCTGCTGATGGTGAGCCAGTGCCGGTTGTGATTATGATCCATGGGGGTGGTTTTACATCAGGTTCGCAAGCAAAGACTTATCCTCAAAGTGAATATCTTTGTGCAAATGGTTATGCGGTGTTGAACATTAACTATACGCTTAACAATATTGACACTGCTTTGCGGGACACGCTGGATGCAGTTCAGTGGGTTCATGATAATGCGTCGACATATAATCTGGACGCTGATTCCCTAGGTATTGTTGGCGGTTCCGCTGGAGCTACTCTTGCCGTGGAGGCAGGCATACAAGCTTCTGACCAAGTGAGTTGCGTGGTGGCTTTCAGTCCTGTAGTTGTTCTTCCTGTTAACCATATTCCAACGTATTCCGGGCCTATGCCAAAAGATGGTGTTTCTCCTGGAACTCCTCCTACTTTGGTTGTCACCGGAGGCAGTAGCGATCAAGTAAACGGTTATCCGGTAGGGCCACAGGCCATAGCCTTTGGAGAAATGTTGGCCGCTAATGGTGTTGAGGGCGGGACGATTGTGGATCCGGACGGTGGGCACGGCGAAAGCCTTATGGAACCTAACAAGGAGCCCGCTCTTCAGTTTCTTGATGCGAATTTGAAGAGCCAGAAGAAAGTAGCTCCCGCATCAAAACCGACGAAACCCGTCCAAGCAAATTCAAAACAGGAAAAAGCTGAGAAAAAAAATAGGAGAGATTAAGCCGTTAGTCCGAAGTAATTCCTTCCTCTGTACTTGGCGCGGATTTAAGTTATGTCCTTGTTGGACGTTGATTGACCCTGCCTGAAAACTAGCCTATAATAGTTTCTCGAATCGTCTTAAATCATTCTGATGCAAGCAATAAGGATAAGTCTGGATGAACACATCGGATTACGGGCATAGGTTTCTCCCTAAGGATTCTCTCGAAGAGATCCGTGCGAATTTCAAAGAAGGAAGAAGAGTGCGTGTGGCCGGGCGTCTGATGACGCGCCGGGACATGGGGAAGAGTGCGTTTGCGGACCTGAAGGATGAAGGTGCCCGCATGCAGATCTATGCCAAGAAGGATATCTTGGGAGATGAAAGCTATAAGGTTTTTACGGGGCTTTCTCTCGGGGACATTATTGGGCTTGAAGGCGAGCTTTTCAATTCCAAGACCGGAGAACCTACGATCAAGATCGAGAAGTTCGAGCGGCTTTCCAAGATCGTTCGTACGCTTCCCGAGAAATGGCACGGGTTGAAGGATGTCGAGACCCGTTACCGTCATCGGTATGTGGACCTGATCTCAAACGACGAAGTGCGCGCGACTTTTAAGGCGCGAAGTCGCATTATCCGGGAGATCCGGGCGTTCCTGGATAAGAAGGATTTCATGGAAGTGGAAACGCCGATGATGCAACCTTTGGCCGGCGGCGCCCGCGCAAAGCCCTTCGTGACACATCATCACACCCTTCACACGGATCTTTTCCTTCGTGTGGCGCCGGAGCTTTATCTCAAGCGGCTTCTCGTGGGCGGCTTTGAAAAGGTCTATGAGATCAACCGTAATTTTCGCAATGAAGGGATCTCGGTTCGCCATAATCCGGAATTCACGATGATGGAGCTTTACCAGGCGTATGCGGACTACGAAGACATGATGCATACTACGGAAGAACTGACGCACCACCTTGTAACGATGCTTTACGGAAAAGAAGAGATCCCGTACGGCGACAGGACCTTGAACTTTAAGCGGCCCTGGAAACGCGTTTCCTTTTATGGGGCGCTTGAGGCAGCGACAGGTATGGATTTCCGGAAGGTGAATGTGCGCGAAGCGGCAAAGAAACTGCATGTCGAGTTCACGGAAAAAATGGATGATATTGACGTCCTGAACGAGATCTTCGGCGAAAAGGTCGAGAAGGACCTTTGGGATCCGACATTTGTGATCGATTATCCGACGGTCATGACGCCCCTGGCGAGGGCCAAGACCGAAGATCCGGAACTGGTTTATCGTTTCGAGCTTTTTGTTGCGAAGATGGAGATCGCCAACGCCTTTTCTGAATTAAACGATCCCTCGATCCAGCGTCAGCGTTTCATAGAGCAAAAAGGGCTTATTGGCGAGTCGAAAGAGATCGATGAGGATTTTCTGACGGCATTGGAATACGGGATGCCGCCCGCGGGCGGCTTGGGGATCGGCATCGATCGTTTGGTCATGCTTCTTACCAACCAGGCTTCCATTCGCGATGTCATCTTATTTCCTCAACTGAAGCCGGAAAAAAAGACGATCGAACAGGCCGAGGCTTAAAGGAACTCCCATGGGATTTGAAACTTTTATAGCAGGAAGGCATCTGACGCGGCGACGCAAGACCGGTTTTATTTCGCTTATTTCCATGATCTCAGTTGGTGGGGTGGCGGTCGGGGTTATGGCGCTGATCGTTGTGCTTGCGGTGATGAGCGGTTTTGACCGTGAGTTGAAAAATAAGATCGTGGGTGTTCAGCCGCATCTGAGGATCGAAAAAGTGGATGGGATCGAGGATGCGGAACGCGATCTTGCCGCCATCCGCAGTCATAACATTCCGGGGCTTGTTTCTGCTTCTAGATTCATTGAAGGACAGGCTATTCTCCGGAGCACCAAGAACGCGACCGGTGTCGTGGTCAAGGGAATTGATCCTCAGACGGAGGACCTCAGCATCTTCGAGAAGAACATGGTGTCCGGAGCTTTGAATTTTAAGGATTCCGTGCAGATTGAGCGCAAGCGGTTTCTTTTGTTTTTCAAACACAAGATCGAAACGCATCGCGGCAGCATTTTTATCGGGGAGAATTTAGCAGCTTCACTTGGCGCCCAAGTGGGGGATGTGATCTATATGATCACGCCGATCCCCGAACCCGAGAATCCGTTCGTCCCGCTTCCGGCGCATGTACGGACCTGGCCGTTCCTGGTGCGCGGGATCTATCGTGTGGGGATGAACGATTTTGACACTTCGCTTGCCCTCGTCACGATCGAACAGGCGCAAAAAGTCTATCAAATGGGCTCCAAAGTCACGGGGATCAGTATGCGGTTCAAGAATGTCGATGATGCGGAGAAATGGAAATGGGTGATCGCCGGGGATTTTTCCAGCCAGTATTATTTCCGTTCCTGGTATGACATGAACCAGAATTTCTTTCAGGCGCTTAAGGTCGAAAAGAGCGTGATGACGATCCTTTTGGCGCTCATTATCCTGGTGGCGGCGTTTAATATCATTTCGACTCTGACCATGGTTGTCATGGAAAAGACTAAGGATATCGGGATCTTGCGGGCGCTTGGGGCAACGCGTATGAGCATTCGTAAGATCTTCGTCCTGGAGGGATTCAGCATCGGGTCTTTGGGAATCCTGCTTGGGGCGGCGCTGGGACTTGCGCTCGCATATAATCTAAATCCCGTGGCGGATTTTCTTAAGAAAACCACAGGGCTCGATGTGTTTCCGAGCGATATTTATCTTTTTGATCGTATTCCTTCCGAGGTCCATATGCCGGATGTTTTGACCATCGTGGGGTTTGCATTGGTGGTGGCGGTGGTGGCGGGTTTTTATCCGGCGCACCGGGCGGCGAGCCTCAATCCCGTGGAGGCGCTCCGCTATGAGTAATGTCGTAGAAGCTCCGCTTCTCAGCGCGTTTGATGTCCGTAAAGATTATGAAACACCGGCCGGGACTCTGGAGATCCTGCGCTCGGTGCAATTGATCGTCCGCAGGGGGGAGATGGTTTTTATTACCGGAAAGTCGGGTTGCGGGAAATCAACCCTGCTTCACATCCTTGGGGGCTTGGACCGGGCGACCGACGGGAAGATCTTTTTTGAAGGCAAGGATATGGTCGAGATGTCGGAAAAGGAGCTGGCACGCTTACGCAGTCATCAAGTGGGTTTTGTGTTCCAGTTCTATCATTTGTTGCCGGAACTGACCGTTTATGAAAATGTGCTCTTGCCGACCCTGATCGCGGGGAAGCCCAACAAACCGTGGGTCAAGGAAGTCCTGAAGCGCGTGCGCCTTTGGAATCGCAGGACCCATTATCCGTCCGAGCTCTCCGGTGGTGAACAGCAGCGTGTGGCGATCGCGCGAGCGCTTGTGAACCATCCGGCTGTGGTGCTTTGCGATGAACCCACCGGGAATCTGGATCCTGAAACCGCGGGATCGGTCATGACGCTCCTGAATGAATTGAATCAACAGGAAGGCCAAGCGTTCCTGGTCGTGACGCACGATGAAGAGACGGCGTCTCGGTACCAGCGCTCCTATCGGTTGCGGGACGGGGTCTTGATCCCGGGGCAGTCGAGGGTCCCGGCCCCGGAGACGATCATTAATAATAAACCGGTTTCATAAAAGCTCAACGCGCAACAGGCAACGCACAGCGTGAAAGCATTCATTGCGCGTTGTGCGTGTTTCGGATCGCGAACTTGTTTCATTTAAGAAAATAACAATTGGGAGAGATTATGGACTTACAGGTGTATCTCGATGGCAAGTGGTGTCCGAAAAGCGAAGCGAAGATCTCGATCTTTGATCACGGACTTTTGTACGGCGATGGTGTCTTTGAAGGGATCCGTGCGTATAACGGCCTGGTCTTCAAACTGGAGGAGCATTTGAAACGGCTTTGGGAATCGGCGCATACGCTGATGCTTGAGATTCCTATGGATATGAAGGCCATGAAAGTCGCGATCCTTGAAACGCTCAAGAAGAACAAGCTGAGGGACGC
>CAZPCF010000042.1:9112-11679 GCA_964585045.1 uncultured bacterium | reverse complement strand
CCGCGCCTCCATTCTTCTCTCAGTTATCTGCCATCGATTAAAGTGCCCGAGTGGCGGAATCGGCAGACGCACCGGACTTAAAATCCGTTGGGGAATTAAATCCCTGTGCCAGTTCAAGTCTGGCCTCGGGCATTTTTTTTGTTGGATCTTTTTAAAGTCCTACCGCGACATTCCTGTTCGACGTATCCTCCAAAAGACTTGCTTGATCTGAAGATCACGGTTAATCGGGGAAGTCCCAATGCCATGATTACCTTAAATTTTTTTCATGAGAGCCATGCAACGTCGATTTCTTTTTATTTTTTTTCTGGCTTTAGTGCCTATAGAACAGTGTTTTTATGAAAATTTTTTAACATTCAAGAAAGCAATATTATCTTATCTACCTTTAAAAGCACTTTAACAAAATATAAAAATAATCGTAAGTCGTTTTATATGAACATGTTACAAGTATTGACAGCCCTTCAAAGACATGCTAGTCTTTGTCCAGATAATAGGATTGATAAACGCTTAGGCGTTTCTCTCTACGGTCTCAGGGCGGGACCTCTAAAAATCCGGTCACGAAAGGGCGAAAAAATGAATATCAAAAATAGTCATTTTTATCAGCGTCAGCATTCCGTTCCAAAAAAGATCTTGGCTTCTCTTGTTATCCTCGCATTTTTCTTTTCCCAAACGATCCCTTCCGGTTTTGCTGATATCACGCTTCGCCCTGAAACTAGCGTGACGCCCTATCAGCCTGAGACCGAGGTGACCGAAGATTCGTCTAACGCCCAGCAACCCAACCCAACGCCCGAACCTCCGGCTGAT
Organism: uncultured bacterium; assembly: GCA_964585045.1. GTDB lineage: Bacteria > Omnitrophota > Omnitrophia > Omnitrophales > Aquincolibacteriaceae > Aquincolibacterium. Next base: position 10,878 of record CAZPCF010000042.1, on the reverse strand, counting down.
CCGACCGCGACCTTCTTGCAAGACGAGCTCTCTCTTGTTCCCGCCGAATCCAATCTGGCCGAACAGTTGACAACGTCTCAAGAAGTCCGGGATTATGAAGAATATTCTTTTGAAGATGCGGTCGCGCAATTCAATCCGGAGTATGCTTCAGCGGTGGTCGTCGAATCCTTGACCGCGGAAGATCTGCGCCAACTTAATTCGCTTAACGTCGAAGTAGGCATTGCGGTGATTTCCGGAAAGATCGTTATGTTCACGACCGGAAGCCGTGATGAACTTCGCGCGAATCCGGCCGTTCTAACCCTTCTTGCCGAATCTCCGATCCTTATCCATACGCATCCCCAGGGGACTCAGACCACGCCGAGCGCCCTGGATATCGATCTTGCCGGAACTACCACGGAATATTTGTTGAGCGAGGATGGCGTGTACGCTTATAACTCGGAAGGCATCGTGTCCTCCGAGCTTTCCGAAGAAGACCTGCTTGACCTCATCGAAACGAATCACGTTCGTGAAGCTTCCAGTGTCGAAGCGCGTGCGATCTTGAACGAATTTATTGCTGAGATCGATAACTACAATTTCACTCCGTCCGAATACACTATTTACCGCTCGGCTCAGCCGATCTCGGTCCTTCCCGGAAACCCGACCCTTGGCACCTGGAGCAGCGCCACAGCGCCTGATCCGACCGTGAATCAACTGTCGACCAGTGAATTTACGGCGACTTATGACGTATCGGCCTCCGGAAGTTATTCCGGCGTGACTGTCAATTTCGATCCTGGCTACTCAGGGCAGTCTCAGGATCTTAGCGGCCTCGGGTATTTCAGTTTTGATGTCAAGAGTACTGTTGCCTGCTCGACGAGCAATCCGAGCCGTTGCCTGAAATTGGAACTCAAGGACACGGCCGGGCACGTAGCGGCCTTTTCGATCGTGAGCGTGTCGACGACTTATTCCAATATAGCAATTTCTATAAGCACGATTCACAGCCTCTTTCCTTCCCTTGATCTTACCCACATTAAAGAGATCAATTTTGTTTTTGAGAATTCAAACAATCCTACCAAACAAGCTACGATCGGTATCAAGCTAGGGGGGCTTTCCTATACTCCTGTTATTTCCACGACCACGGGGAACGCACTGACGAACCTGAATGGTGCGGCGATTGCGGAGATGGAGCCGTGCAGTGTGGCGCTCGTGAACGGGAGCTGTCCTTCGGGAAGTAACATCAATACAGTGACAAGTTTCACGCAGACGGGGACCACTGCCGCGAGTTTTACCTATAACCTCGCAGCCGGTACTGGGACCAACCGCTGGGCGGGTGCGATGATCACGTTCTCTGACGCTGCGTTATTTAACGCGCAGGGTGGGAACAACTTAGTGCTTCAGGTGAATGATGGGGGAGCTTCCTATTACAAGATCGATGTGACTGATGCCCAGGGTCAGAAGGTGACGCTTAAGGTGACGGTGGACGGAAAGATTGAGATTACGGACGCCATTTTGCAATCCGCGGGAGTTTCCGGATTTGATTCCAATCAGATCAAGTATGTGACGATCGTGGTGGATGATCCGAGTGCCACGACCGGGACGCTCACGCTTACGACCGAGGGGCTGAACTATGTGCCCGTGGTGGTTGGAACCGGCTATGACGCTAGTCTTCTTACAAGTTTGCCGGGCTTTCCTTCGCTCAGTTCCAATGCGGGCGCTGCGAATGGGGGAACAGCCAACGGGACGATCACGCAGACGCAGACCGGTCCCCGTGATTTCAGTTTTGATTACAC
>CAZPCF010000042.1:7917-9012 GCA_964585045.1 uncultured bacterium | reverse complement strand
ATTTAGTCGCGGACAGGGCGAAGATGGGCGCCAGTGGGACAGTAACGGTGGAGACAACGAACCTGAATTATGTTCCGGGGGTGAGCGGGACAGCTTACAACCAGGCTGCGCTGACGAGTCTGCCGGGGACGCCTTATTTAAGTTCAAATGCCGGAGCCGCAAACGGCGGTACGGTGGACGGGACGATCACGCAGACGCAGACCGGTCCCCGTGATTTCAGTTTTGATTACACGTTAGCCGACAGTGATGATTTTGTGTACAGCCAGATCGGGTGGGGTTATTTCAACGCCGCGAATGTGTTCGTAGGGACGGCGCAGAACCTTGGGGCGAGTTTGGTGTTAGCGGTGAATGGACCCAATGGGACGCAGCTGAAAGTCGAGGTGATGGATATTAATGGGTTGGTGGCTGACTTCTATTTAAATCTCACCGGCGGCATCCGTAATTACACGCTTTCACTGGCCGGGGACAACATCCCCGCGGGATTTGACACGACGCAGATCGCGCTGATCAATTTAGTCGCGGACAGGGCGAAGATGGGCGCCAGTGGGACAGTAACGGTGGAGACGGTGGGCTTAAGTTACACTCCGGTGGTGACGGGAGTGGCGTACAACCAGGCCGCGCTGACGAGTTTACCTGGGAGTCCTGCGGTGAGCGGGAACCACGGGACGACGGCGGGCGGGGACGATGACGCGACGCTTGTGGTGAGTCAGGCGAGTGACACGACGTTCAGCGGGGTGTCGAGCGTTCCGGATGCCGGGGATTTCACGTTTTCAACGATTGGCTGGGGATATTTTGACGTGACGGATACTTTTGTGGGTACGGCGGCGGACCTTGGCAACAGCGTGACCTTGGCGCTTAACGGCGCGGTGGGCGGGGAGACTTTAACGGTTGAATTCGTAAGCAGTGCGGATCCGGATGTGAAGCGCATTTTTTCAGTGACGCTGGCTGCGGGTCAGCAGAATTACACGTTCAATATCACCGGGCTTGGGACGGTGGCGATGATCAATATCGTGGCGGACACGGTGGCGGACATTGGGTACACGGTGGAGACGGTGGGCTTAAGTTACACTCCGGTGGTGACGGGAGTGGCGTACA
>CAZPCF010000042.1:0-7817 GCA_964585045.1 uncultured bacterium | reverse complement strand
ACGGTGGAGACGGTGGGCTTAAGTTACACTCCGGTGGTGACGGGAGTGGCGTACAACCAGGCCGCGCTGACGAGTTTACCTGGGAGTCCTGCGGTGAGCGGGAACCACGGGACGACGGCGGGCGGGGACGATGACGCGACGCTTGTGGTGAGTCAGGCGAGTGACACGACGTTCAGCGGGGTGTCGAGCGTTCCGGATGCCGGGGATTTCACGTTTTCAACGATTGGCTGGGGATATTTTGACGTGACGGATACTTTTGTGGGTACGGCGGCGGACCTTGGCAACAGCGTGACCTTGGCGCTTAACGGCGCGGTGGGCGGGGAGACTTTAACGGTTGAATTCGTAAGCAGTGCGGATCCGGATGTGAAGCGCATTTTTTCAGTGACGCTGGCTGCGGGTCAGCAGAATTACACGTTCAATATCACCGGGCTTGGGACGGTGGCGATGATCAATATCGTGGCGGACACGGTGGCGGACATTGGGTACACGGTGGAGACGGTGGGGTTGGCCTATGTTTCTACGCAGGCTGGCGAGACTTATGACAGTACGGTGTTAACAGATCTGACCGCTTTCTCGCCTTACATCAGTACTGGTTCAGCAAATACTGGTGTCTTGAGTCTCAATCAGTCCCTGGTTTCGTCAGGTAACTTTGAATACGATTATGATCTTTCGGGGGATAGCGCAGCCTATACCTATACCAGTTTAAACAACGGGGGCAGTTCTGTTGATCTGTCCTCCGATGGCAACTTTGTTTTTGCCGCGAGAGGGACTGATGGCGGGCGTATTAAGGTCGAGGTCAAGGATTCCGGTGGTAGAACGGCAACATTTGTGATCCTTTTGAGCTCGATCTATCAAAATTACACCCTGGAGTTCGATGGTTCTAGCGTTGGTTCTACCATTCCTGCCTTGTTTGATCCAACTCAGATCACAGAAATTGTTTTCGTCCAGGATCGCAACATCGGTGCGCCGCGGTTAACTGATTTTGTCAAGATCCAGACCTTAGGGCTTGATCAGAACGTGGAGGTTTTTGATATAACCAGAAATAATTTGATCCAGAACGGATTGGATTATTTCGACATGGTCGATACGGTGACCCATTTTCCTTATGACCATATGGAAGACGGAGCAACCGGCATCGGCTACTACACGCAGCCCACGCTCATCGGTTTTTACCTGCAGATCCTCGGTGATGTGGCCCTCGGCAAGATCGATAATGGCATGGACCAAGCTACGGCACTTGCTGAGATCGACTGGGTTATGGACAGCTTGCTTAGTGCCCAGTCCAGTTTGGGTTGGAACGGGCTTTTACCATGGATCAATCTGCATCCTCCGGCAGGTGCGCCTACGAGAAGTAGTAACGCGATCGGGTTGGGTGACAACGCCAATCTGTCCCAAAGCATAGCCGTGATGATCGGTGCGCTAGAAAGTGCCGGATTAAGCGGGAATGCGGTTATCACAAAGGCGGAGAATTTTCTTGATGCCCAGGCTGCCGGATACGCGGCTTTTGTGGATCCGCGGACCCAGGCCGCCGGTGGGACAGGCCTTTTCCGTGGTGCTTGTGACATATCCGACCCCCTCAACCCTGTATTTTCAGATTTTATTGACCGGATCGGGAATGAGTTCCGTGGCGCCGTGGCTTTCTTGGCGATCAGATATGAAGATGATCTGCCGATCCCGGCGGGATTTGCTGCTTTCTCCGTTTTTACTAATCTTACGATCGAAACGAATAGCAATTATTTGGATCAGAACGGGAATTCTATAGATAACTTGGCCCCATGGGACGGAGGAGCTTTCCAGATCTTTTGGCCGGGGCTCCGTAACGATGAAACCAGCTACAGTGGGTTCAGGGATGCTCTCTACAATCAACTGGTGACCCAGTTGGATTACGCCTATCAGAACCGTATCCCGGGCATTCTCTCGGCATGTTCGTTCCCTGATTCCTCAGGAGACTACGCCGGGGCTACCGGCATTCCACAGATGGCAGAAGCAAATATGGATCCGGGTGCCATCAACACGATTCTGGGGGATATCGGGTCGACTTACGCGTTGGCGGCTGCGATGGGGGTCGACAGTAGTACTGTTATCGACTGGTTCAATGCCATCCAAGGGCTACTCGCCGGAATCATGATGGGCGATTACGGGTTCTATGATTCTGCCAGGTCAGGTTCCGAGATCAGCAATCGCTTTAATGGGATCGATGTGGCGTCGATGGTGTTGGGTCTCGCGGGGAACGGCCCGGCCGATTTTGATACTTATCTGAGAAATCGAGAATTGTCCCTGGGCTTGGAATCGAATTATCACACATTGTATGAGCAGAAAAGCGACGAGTTGCTGGCATCTATCACCCGGACCAGCACCGTGTTGTCTTCGCCGCCGGAATTCCCGGATTACTCTCTCGCGGTTTTCGGCAACTTTTCGAGCGAAGGCCCTATTCTTATAGGTAATGGCTTCCCGGATGGGACGACCGAAGATTACGGAATAAGCTTTCAATACGGCGCGCTAAGTGGCAGTCACGAAGGTGGGCACTTTTGGATGCTGGACTCGGCTTATAACGCCCAGGCGAATCAGCTGCTCATTTATTATTCGGCCGAAGATTCCCCGCAGGCAATTCGAATTGAACTCAAAGCCGGCGGTACAATCGTCTATCAAACGACTCAAGCGGTGGGGGATGATGGTGTCAGGTTTGGCCGTATTTGGATCGATCTCCCCAATGACGTAGCGCTCAGCGCGATCACGGAAATCGACATCATGGTAGACCAGACTGATACGCCGGACGCAAGCGGTGACTTCACTATCCACGCCATCGATTTCCAGCACGTGCTGTCCGCCCCGGCGGCTAGTTTCACCACGGATTCCGCTCCTGTTACGACGCTGCCCGGCAATGGCGTGGCGAGTTCTTCAGGCAGTGGGGCGCTGGTACACGTACCGGGTACAAGTGTCTATCACCTTGATTTTGATCTGACAAATGACACTGCCTCTGCGGGAATTGTTTTGAGCTTTGGCGGCAGCGGTATCGATCTTAACTCAACACCGAGCTTGATCTTCGGGCTCAAATCAGCCACGGTCAATAAAGTGAAGATCAAGATCGAAGATACCCACGGGAACACCTATAGCACCTCCAACACGGATATAGTGGCCGATGGATATTATGAGTTTTTGGCGTCCCTGGCGGCCGGCAAGGTCGATACGAGCCACATCAAGTCCATCACATTTGACGTCGACGGTGCTTCGGTAGACATCGGCGATGAGATCGGCGATCTGGAATTAGAGATCGACGGCTTGTCCTAGCCTCTATTTTCTTTTCAATAAAGGTTGCTAGGGCTAGTCCAATTCACCATTTGGAAAAGAATGCGAAGAATTGGGCTTGTCCTAGCCTCTATTTTTTTTTCAATAAAGGTTGCTAGGGCTAGTCCAATTCACAATTAATTTTTTATAATTTGGAATTGGATTTGCAATAATCCTAGTTCAGGACTAGAATCCTCCCTGTGGTTTTTATGAACTACAGGGAGTTTTTTTATGGAAAAAGAGCCTGGTTTCATCGATCTGGTCGAATCTCTGACGAATAGTGAAACATTGCCCCGGCCCGCAGACCGCAGGGATTTTGCAACCCCAACACGGAGGTCTTCTATGAATAACCCTATCTCAGGGCTCATTTTCTTCGCGCTTCTCATTATTGGTTTTCTTATGGGCGCGCCTATTTTTATGGCAAACCAGGGACTTGGGGCCTTTCTCGGCATGGTTTGGTTCTTTGTATCCATGGTCATTGCTTCCGGGGTCCAGATGGCCGCGCAATGGGAAAAAGGTGTGGTGTTCCAGCTCGGGAAATTCAACCGGATCGCGGGCCCGGGCCTTTTTTTTATCATTCCGGTCATTGAAGAGGTCCGGAAGATCGACATGCGGGTCCTCACCATGGATATTCCTTCCCAGCAGGTGATCACGAAAGACAACGTTCCGGTCAAGATCAACGGGGTCATCTTTTTTAAAGTTGATGATCCCGCGAATGCGATCATTAAGGTTCAGGATTACCGCTATGCGATCTCACAGTACTCGCAGACATCGCTCCGGGATGTGATCGGACAAATGTCGCTGGATCAGCTCCTCACCGAGCGCGAGGAGATCGGAAAGAAGATCGAGACCAACGTGGAAAAAGACACGGAAGCTTGGGGGCTTGAAGTGACCGGCATCCGGATCCAGGATATTGATATGCCGGAAGAGCTCAAGAAAATGATGTCCCGTCAGGCCTCCGCCGAACGGGAAAAGCGGGCAACGATCACGAAGGCGGAAGGCGACCGCGATGCCTCAGCGAATCTCGCTCTGGCGGCCAAGATCATGACGGAAAGTCCCGGCGCCATGCAGCTTAGAACCCTTCAAACGATCGACGGGCTCGGACCTACGGCCTCGAACACGGTCGTGCTTGCTGTGCCGATCAATATCATGGACGTTTTGGATCAAACCAGCGCGATCCTAAAGACTAAGATCAACAAGCCGGCTTAGCAGTACTTTTGGGCAAAAAAAAGCCCCGACTGTGAGTTCGAGAATCCCGCTTTATCTAGCAACATTATAAAATAGAAAAACTCATTGCTCGTCAGGCGAAACCCTCTAGGCCGTGGCTGTTTTGCTCACGTCGGGGCTCTAGATTTTTAGAGAAACGGTCACGGAACCTTTATTTTCTCCGTCGTTCCTCATTGTCAAAGAAACAAGTTATAATGCCCTTCAATTTGAAGATAACCTCATGGGCATCTTCTGTCAAGGCTCGTAAGTTGAATGCGGAGAAGGACTTAGGAAAAACAGTTTTTGACAAAAAAAGGGGTTGTTGCTAACATAGTCCCAACACCTATCAATTTCAGGAAATCTGAAATTGGGGCAATCCTTGTCATCCTTCAGCAACTTAAATCTGAGACAAGGATAGTCCCACATTTTTCTTTTTAGGAACCGGGGACGTTATGAAGTCACTGAACACGACCGAAGAGATCATCCAGGATATCCGCGAAGGCCGCATGGTCATCATGACCGATGATGAGACCCGTGAGAACGAAGGGGATATTGTTTTTGCCGCGTCCAAGACGACCCCCGAGTTGGTCAATTTTATGATGAAATTCGCGCGGGGTTTGATCTGCGTTCCCATGACGGCCGATCGCATTCAGGCGTTGGGGCTGGATCAGATGAATCCCAATCCCGAAGATCCCATGAAAACGGCGTTCACGGTGTCGGTGGACGCGAGGACCGGTGTGACGACCGGGATCTCGGCTTTTGACCGCAATCGCACGATCGAACTTTTAGCAGATCCCAAGACCCAACGCGAAGATCTTGTGATCCCAGGGCATATTTTCCCGCTAAAGGCAAAACGGGGCGGTGTGTTGCGCCGTGCCGGTCATACTGAAGCGGCGGTCGACCTGGCGCAGGCCGCCGGACTTTCTCCTGCCGCCGTGATCTGCGAGATCGTCAATGACGACGGCAAAATGGCGCGACTTTCCGATCTTCTGGAATTTGCGAAGACCCATGGACTCAAGATCGGGACCATCCGCGATCTCATTGCTTACCGTACGAAGACCGACAAGCTTGTAAAAAGAGTGAGCGAAGCCCAGCTTCCGACGAAGTTCGGGATTTGGACCATCCGGATCTATGAGTCAGTTCTTGACGGGGCTCAACATGTCGCACTCATTCAAGGGACGATCGGTGACAAGCCGGCGCTGGTGCGTGTGCACTCAGAGTGTTTCACCGGGGAGGTCTTAAGCTCTTTACGTTGTGATTGCCAGGCGCAACTCGTCGCGGCCATGAAAATGATCCAACAAGAAGGTGCCGGTGTGATCCTTTACATGCGCCAAGAAGGCCGTGGGATCGGGCTGGCGAATAAGATCAAGGCTTACGAACTTCAGGACAAGCACGGGCTTGACACGGTTCAGGCGAACGAAGCGCTCGGTTTTAAACCGGATCTCCGGGATTACGGGATCGGGGCTCAGATCCTGCACGATCTCGGGCTTTCAAAACTTCGTCTTATGACGAATAATCCGCGCAAGATCGTGGGGCTGGAGGGTTACGGCCTGCAAGTGGTGGAGCGCCTTCCGATCGTGATGCCGCACAATCCTGTAAGCGCAAAATACATGCAAACCAAGAAAAATAAACTCGGGCATCTTTTTGATGAGGGGCCGAATCCATGACGGCTTACCACGGAAAGATTATTGCCGGGAACAAAAAATTCGGGATCGTTGTTTCCCGGTTCAATAAGTACATCACCGATCGCTTGCTCGAGGGAGCTGTGACGACTTTGCGCAAGGCCGGTGTGCCGGATAAAAATATCAAGATCGTTTGGGTGCCGGGCGGTCTGGAGGTTCCGTTCTTTTGCAAAAAACTGAAAACACAAAAACACTGTGATGTTGTGATCGCCCTCAGCTGTGTGATCCGCGGGGGGACTTACCATTTTGAGTGCGTGTCGAACGAACTAACGCGTGGGATCGATCAGGTGGCGCTTGAGACCGGGACTCCGATCGCGACCGGGGTGATCACAGTAGATAACCTGGAGCAGGCGATCGACCGGGCGGGCCTAAAACACGGCAATAAAGGCGAGCAGGCGGCCCTGGCGGCACTCGAGATCGCGAGCCTCGACGAACAATTATCCATTAAGTCAAAAAGTCCCAAGGTCCGGCAAAGAAAAAAATAGTATTTTGATCCCGGGTAAGCAGTAAAGGAAAAAATGCTTCGCAAAAGAACCCAGGCGCGCGAATGCGCGCTCCAGATCCTCTATCAGTACGAGATGAACCCGGAGCCCATGCCGGAGATCCTGAAAAAATTCTGGTCCCAGCAGGACGAGACTTTTTCCGAAGAGATCCGGGATTTTGCGGAGAAGCTCGCTCTTGGGACCGTCGAGCACCAGGCGGAGATCGACAAGGTTGTTGAACGCTACGCGGACAACTGGGAACTTTCCCGGATGGCCATGATCGATCGCAATATCATGCGATTCGCCACCTACGAACTGCTCTATCTGGCGGACGTTCCGCCCAAAGTGACCCTCAATGAGGCCGTGAACCTGGCGAAGAAATTTTCACAGGAAGAATCCGGAAAATTCGTCAATGGCATCCTCGATAAGATCAATCACACCGAAAAGCCTAAAAACCCCAAGGACCATGACCCTTCCGTCGCATAAAGTTTGGATGAAGCGAGCTCTCGTGCTGGCGGAGAAGGGACGCTTTAGCGTGAGTCCCAATCCCATGGTAGGCGCCTGTGTTGTTTCCAAGGGAAAGCTTGTCGGTTCCGGTTTTCATGAAAAATTCGGCGGGCCGCACGCCGAGCCCAATGCCCTGGCCCAGGCCGGAAAGAAGGCCCGAGGCGCCACGCTTTATGTAACCCTGGAACCCTGCGCGACCTGGCAGAAAACTCCGCCCTGCGCTCCGCTCATCAAAGAAAAAGGAATTAAGAACGTTGTGATCGGTTGTCTTGATCCTAATCCCCTGAATCGTGGGAAAGGGGTTCGCTTTCTGCGCGGACAGGGGATCGCCGTCACGGTTGGCATTCTGGAGGAGGAAGTCCGCAAGCAGAATGAAGGATTTTTCAAATACATCGCCGAAAAACGTCCGTTCGTAACACTTAAAATGGCCCAAACCTTGGATGGCAAGATCGCAACACGGAAGGGTCTTTCCCGTTGGATCTCTTCGCCGCTTTCGCGGGAATTTGTCCATCAACTCCGGGCAAGTCATGATGCGGTTTTGGTGGGAAAGCATACGTTTTATCAGGATGATCCCCGGCTCACCGTTCCGAAAGGTTCGCGTTCGCTCGCTGCGGGGAAGCCTTGGAAGATCGTGATGATCTCTGCGCGAGGTTGG
>CAZPCF010000041.1:0-11693 GCA_964585045.1 uncultured bacterium | reverse complement strand
GATCATCGCGGATGGCGGTATGTCCACGGGCGGCGATATTTGCAAATCCATTGCAAGCGGCGCGGATGGTGTCATGGTGGGTTCTGCCTTCGCGCGCACCAAAGAAGCCCCGGGCAAAGGATTCCATTGGGGCATGGCCACGCCCCACGCGAATCTTCCGCGGGGCACGAGAATTCATGTCGGTACGACCGGGACCTTAGAAGAGATCCTTTATGGCCCCGCGCATCTGGATGACGGAACGCAGAACCTTGTCGGCGCCCTTCGCACTTCCATGGGGAACGTCGGCGCCGCGAATATCCGTGAAATGCAGATGACCGAGATCGTGATCGCTCCGGCCATCAAGACCGAAGGCAAGCTTTTTCAGACCGCGCAAAAACTGGGAATGTGCAAATAACGTAACGAGTACGGTGTACGGAGTACGGCGAAATAAAACGCCGTACGCCTTTCGCCGTACCCAGGACCCAAAAACATGGAAGAAAACATCGTCGTATTGGACTTCGGATCGCAGTACACGCAGCTGATCGCCCGGCGCGTACGCGAGAACAAGGTTTTCTCGAAAGTGTATCCCTATTACGTTCCGTTCGAGCAGGTGCTCGCGGACAAACCCAAGGGGATCATTTTTTCGGGGTCGCCCGCGAACATTTACGCGAGGAACGCCCCGATCCCTGATCGCCGCTTTTTTTTGAGCGGCATTCCGATCCTCGGGATCTGCTACGGCATGCAGCTCCTTTCCCATAAGCTCGGGGGACGGGTCCATAAATCCAGAAAACGTGAATACGGCTTCGCCAAGCTCCACATCGCCGGGAAAAGCCCGCTCTTTTCCGGTATTCCCAGGACGATCAACTGCTGGATGAGCCACGGTGACAAGCTGGACCGGTTGCCCGTGGGTTTTGAACGTCTCGCCTATACCGAGAACGCCCCGTTCGCCGCGATGGGGAACCCAAAGCTCAAAACCTACGCGATCCAGTTCCATGCCGAGGTCGTGCATACGGAATTCGGTTCCAAGATCCTCGCGAATTTCCTGACCGGGATCTGCGGATGCCACCGCGGCTGGACGCCGCGCTCCTTTATCAACGAAAGTGTGCGAAAGATCCGCCAGCAAGTCGGGAACGACCGGGTGGTGCTCGGACTTTCGGGCGGCGTGGACTCTTCGGTCGCTGCGGGGCTTATCCACAAGGCCATCGGGAAGAAACTGACCTGTATTTTTGTGGATAACGGATTGCTTCGCTTGAATGAAGTGGGAAGGGTCGATAAAACATTCCGTGGCCATTTTAAAATGAACCTGAAGATCGTGGATGCGGAAAAGATCTTTCTTCAGCGTCTTAAAGGCGTGATCGATCCCGAGAAGAAGCGAAAGATCATCGGCAAGACATTCATCGACATTTTCCAGAAAGAAGCCAACAAGCTCGGGAAGGTGCCGTTCCTCGCACAAGGGACCCTCTATCCGGACGTGATCGAATCCGTCTCCTATTTCGGCGGGCCCACGAGCACGATCAAGAGCCATCACAACGTGGGCGGGCTTCCGAAAGACATGAAGTTCAAGCTCGTCGAACCCTTGAAAGAACTCTTCAAAGATGAGGTCCGCGCGGTCGGCTACGCGCTCGGGATCGATAGAGACATCGTGGGCCGTCAGCCTTTTCCGGGTCCGGGACTTGCGGTGCGTATCCTTGGGGAAGTGAATAAAAAGCGCTGCGATCTTCTGCGTCAAGCGGATTGGATCGTGATCGATGAGATCAAAAAGGCGGGATTTTACGACAAGGTCTGGCAGTCTTTCGCCGTGCTGCTCCCGGTCCAGAGCGTTGGCGTGATGGGGGATGAACGCACGTATGAGAACGCGGTGGCTGTGCGCGCCGTGACCGCCCAGGACGGTATGACCGCGGATTGGGCGAAGCTCCCTCCGGAACTTCTGGGCCGCATCTCCAACCGGATCATCAATGAAGTGCGCGGCATCAATCGCGTCTGTTACGATATTTCCTCAAAGCCTCCGGCCACGATCGAGTGGGAATAGCAAGTCCGTACGGCGTAAGGAGTACAGCGTACGGAGTGAAAGCATATCTTATGAATAGCATGATCAATTTATTCTCGCCGTACTCCGTACACCTCACTCCGTACTCAAAATGAGCCACAGCGACTTCGTTCATCTTCATTGCCATACTGAATACAGTCTTCTCGACGCCACCTGCAAGATCGATGAGCTCATGACCCGTGCCAAGGAACTTCGTTTCCCGGCGCTCGCCATGACCGACAACGGCAATCTCTTTGGGGCCATCCAGTTCTACTCCAAAGCCATGAGAGAGGGGGTCAAACCCATTATCGGGATGAGTACGTACGTGGCGCCCGGGTCCCGGCTCGAGAAACAGGCGCACGGGATCAAAGAAGCCTCTTTCCATCTCACACTCCTGGCCACGGACGAGCAGGGCTACAGGAATCTCATGAAACTCGCGAGCATCGGGTATGTGGAGGGTTTCTATTACCGGCCGCGCGTGGATAAAGAAGTGCTCAAGGAATATTCCGAAGGCCTTATCGCGCTCTCCGGCGGACTCAAAGGAGAGATCCCGTATTATCTTTATCATGACCAGATCCACGATGCCCGGAAGGTCACGGAGGAATATGCCGGGATCTTCGGCAGGGATCGGTTCTTTCTCGAGATCATGGAGCATGGGCTGGAACCGCAGAAGAAGGTCACCCTCGGCTCTCAGAAGCTTGCCAAGGAACTCAAAGTGGGTCTGGTGGCCACCAATGACGTGCATTACATCCATCAGAACCAGGCGATGGCGCACGACGCGCTGATCTGCATCGGGACAGGCGCGAAGCTTGACGAGCCGAATCGCATGCGCTATCAGGGCGATCAATATTACTTCCGGTCCGCGGAGGAGATGAAAAGCCTCTTCAAAGATATTCCCGGGGCCATCCGTTCCACGATCGAGATCGCGGAGCGCTGCAACCTGGAACTCGATTTTCACAAGATCTTTCTTCCGCAGTTCGCACCGCCGGACGGGAAGACGCAGGTTCAGTATATGGAAGAGCTTTGCTTCAGGTTCCTGCGTGAGCGTTTTGCCAGTGAGATCCCCGCAGAGTATGAGGCCCGCTTGCGCACCGAGATCACGCTGATCAACAAAATGGGTTATATCAGCTACTTTCTGATCGTTTGGGACTTCATCCGGTTCGCCCGGGAAAAGAACATTCCGGTGGGGCCGGGCCGTGGGTCCGCGGCGGGGAGCCTCGTTGCTTACGCGCTTTACATCACGGACATTGATCCCATCAAGCACCAGCTTTATTTCGAGCGCTTCTTAAATCCCGAACGCGTGAGCATGCCGGATATTGATATCGATTTCTGCTACGAGCGCCGCGATGAGGTGATCGACTATGTGAAACGCAAATATGGCACTCAGAACGTGGCGCAGATCATCACGTTCGGGACCATGGCCGCAAAGGCCGCGGTGCGCGACGTGGGACGGGTGATGGGACTCCCGTACGGCGAGGTGGATCGCATCGCGAAGATGATCCCCTTGGAGCTTAAGATCACGCTCAAACAGGCCCTGGAGCGTGAACCGCAGCTCAAAGAAATGGTGGCCAACGATGTGCGGATCGCTCAACTGATCGAAACTTCCCAGGCGCTTGAGGGGCTCTCGCGCCACGCCTCGATCCACGCAGCCGGCGTTGTGATCTCGGACGTACCGCTCACGGATCACGTGCCGCTCTACAAGACCGAGGACCAGATCTGCACCCAATACACCATGAAGGACCTCGAGAAGATCGGCCTTCTCAAGATGGACTTTCTGGGTCTTAAAACACTTACCGTGATCAATGAGACGGTCAAGATCGTCCAAAAGATGCGCGGCGTAAGGGTCGATATCGCGAAGCTTCCCGAGGATGATCCCGAGACCTATGAGATGCTCTCCAAAGGTGATGCGCTCGGGGTGTTCCAGCTTGAAAGTTCGGGGATGCGCGACCTTCTCAAAAAAATGAAACCGAGCCACTTTGGCCATCTCGTAGCTCTTCTCGCACTCTATCGCCCGGGGCCTCTCGGTAGCGGCATGGTGGATGATTTCATCAAGCGCATGCGTGACCCCAAGCTTATAAAATACGATCACCCGGGCCTTGAACCCAGCTTGAAAGAAACCTACGGGGTCATTCTTTATCAGGAACAGGTCATGCGTATCGTGAGCGACCTCGCCGGGTTCACGCTCGCTCAGGCCGACTCCCTGCGCCGGGCCATCGGGAAAAAGATCCCGGAGGTCATGGCCAAGGAAAAGAAGGCTTTCATGGATGGGGCCATGAAGCGTGGGGTCAAAGAAAGGGTTGCGGAGAAGATCTGGGAACTCATCGATTACTTTTCAGGTTACGGATTCAATAAATCCCATTCGACGGCGTACGCGGCCGTGTCCTATCAGACGGCTTACCTCAAGGCCCACTATCCCGTAGAGTTCATGACGGCGCTTCTGACCTCGGAAATGAACAATACCGACAAGGTGGTGCAATATATCGAAGCGGCCAAGAAAATGGGGATCAATGTCCTGCCGCCCGCGGTAAATGAAAGCTTTTCAGATTTTACCTGTGTGGGAAATCACATCCGGTTCGGGCTTGCGGCCATCAAGAACGTCGGTTCGACGGCCATTGAATCCATTATCGCGACAAGAATGAAAGAGGGGCCGTTCCGCTCGCTTTTTGATTTCGTTCAACGTGTGGATCTCCGGACCTGCAACCACAAGGTCATGGAAAGTCTGATCAAGTGCGGTGCTTTCGATGAATGGGAACTTCACCGCGCCCAGCTCATGGCGATGCTGGATCAGGTGCTGGATATGGGGGCGAATGTTCAAAAAGACCGCAGCCGCGGGCAGCTTTCTTTTTTTGAAAATGGCGGGGGAGGGGAGGAAGGTTTTCATGATCAACAGGCCGCAGTCCCGGATATCCCGGAATGGCCGGAGAACCAAAAGCTGGCGTATGAACGCGAGCTGATCGGCTTTTATGTTTCTTCGCACCCTTTGTCGAAATACGGCAGGATCCTGAAAAGTTACGCGACGGCGACCACGGCCAACCTTTCGGAATTCAGTCACCAGGCCGAGGTAACGATCGGTGGGATCATTGACACGATGAAAGAGATCCTTACGAAAAAAGGGGACAAGATGGCGTTCCTGAGCCTTCAGGATTTGAACGGTTCTTGCGAAACGGTCGTGTTCCCGAGCGTTTACAAGGCCGCCGGGACCTTGATCCAAAAAGATGCGCTTGTCTTCATCAAAGGCAAGGTTGATGCGCGCGACGATGTGGCGAAACTCCTGGCCGATGAGATCATCCCCTTGGAGGAAGTCCCTAAGCGGTATACCCGGATGATCGCCATCAACCTCAAGACCGCAGGGCTGGGGGCGGAGGTTTTGCAGGAAGTGCGCCGAATTCTCATGGCCCATAAGGGGAACACACCCGTTTATCTCACTCTCCAGGACCCCAAAGGGCGCATGACAGTCCTGGATTCCGGTGACAATCTCAAAGTCGAGACCTCGGACGTACTTTTCGAGGAACTCGAGAATCTTCTAGGCGAAAATTCCGTCAAGATCCGGTCCTAGATCCTACGCTTTCTTCCTCCTGACTTTTTTAAAAAATAAACAGAATCAGTCCCCATGTCCTTCAATTTTCTTTTTCTTGGGAAGCGTTATCCCGATTTTCAACAAAAAATGATTAAAATCACGGTTAACTCTAAGCATTGCATGAGGTTACAACTTAAATCGCTTGACAAGGCCCTCGAGATTTGCTATTTTTTTGCATCTTCAAACAGGATAAGCAGTTGGGTAAAAACGCAGGCTTTTTAGAGCAAGCCCTGTTGAAGATTCAAAGCAAGAATTGAATTTATTTTGCTGATGGATGCAGAGATTTGTGATCAACGAATACCCGTTTAAGGCTCTTCAATCTCGAACGGGGTAAAGGAGGTGAGCACTTGACTAAAAAAGATATCGTGATGAAGGTTTCAAATGAAACGAATCTCACCCAGATCGATGTCAAGAAGATCGTCCAGAAAACCCTCGACGTTATTTCCGACAGCCTTCAACGCGGCGAGACCGTGGAGCTCAGGAATTTCGGTGTGTTCAAGGTAAAAAACCGCCGCGGCCGTTTGGGGCGCAATCCCCGGACCGGTGAGGAGGTGACGGTTCCCGAAAAAAAAGTTGTGGTATTCAAGCCCGGACTCATCTTAAAGATCAAGGTGAAGTAAGGAAGTGTTGGGCGCGCCCGGATATTCTGCGGCGCGAGAGTGATTTTTAAAGATTTCAAGGAGGCGGGTATGCCGGAAAAAGGCAAAGTGAAATGGTTCTCCAACGTCAAGGGGTTCGGGTTCCTGCGTAAGGAAGGTGAGGAGAAGGATATCTTCGTTCACTATTCCGTGATCCAGGGCGAAGGTTATAAGCGGCTCAATCCCGACGAGGAAGTCGAGTTTGACATCGTGCAGGGGGAAAAAGGACCGCTTGCCCAGAACGTGGTCCGCCATAAAAAGCCAAAAGAAGAAGGAACAGCTGCGGCCGCTCCCGAGGCCAAGAAGGAAGGTAAAAAGAAAGAAGCCACGGTCAAGAAGTAAGCCCGCCCAAGTCTTTATTATCTTAAAAAAATAGGATCCGACCTGCGGGGCCTTTCCCGCGGGTCTTTTTTTTCGCCTCAGCTGAGATCTTAGGGGACGGGCAGTTACTCAGTGCCTTGTTCTCCGGGAGAAAATACAAAGGATTTGCAATGCCCGAAAGACAAAAACCGCGAAAACTGCGCCGGTTCTTCACCACCCAAACTTTGCAAAATGTTCCGCATGATCTTTGGCTTGCGCCGGCCGAGACCCACCATCTCCGGGACAGCCTCCGTCTCAAGCCGGGGGATGCTTGTCTTGTGACGGATGGCCTCGGCGGCGAGGCGGAGGCTGTGGTCGGTGAATTTAATCCGGATGGCCGCACTTGTCTTCAAATTCAGAGAGTGCTCGTAAAAACGGGTTCTTTTAACGATGCCCTGGTGCTCAGGGTCTTTCCGGTGATGTTACGCAAGGGCAAAACGGATCTTCTCGTCGAAAAGGCCCAGGAGCTTGGGGCTCACGAGTTCCATCCGATCGTTTCGGCGCATGGCGAAGTCCAGATCGTGGAAGCAAAAACCGGAAAGATCGTCGAGCGTTGGAATCGCATCGCGCGCGAAGCCAGCAAACAATCCGGAAGTCTCAAGATCCTCAAGATCGAAGCCCCCCGAAGTTTCAAAGAAGCCCTCGGGGACCTTTCCAGCGACGAACCCGTCGTGATCTTTCATCCGGGTCCGGATTCTATTCCTTTTCCGAAATGGCTTGTTGAGATCCAGAAACTTAAGGGTGCGATCAAGGCGCTGAATATTTTTATCGGGCCGGAGGGCGGCTTTTCGGAAGACGAGATCCGCTGGGCGAAATGGCACCGGAAGGAAAAGAACCTTCGGCTTGTCGAGCTGGGAGAAGTGCTTTTCAAAGCGGATACCGCCTTCATCGGGATCGTAGCTTCGCTCAGGTTCTCCGGCATTCTTTCTGCATGATCATGGCCCCCCATTCTTCTTCCCCAAAAAATGTTCGTTTCTACACGCTAGGTTGCAAGGTCAATCAGTACGAGACCCAAGCGATGCGTGAGGCCCTGGAGCGAAAAGGTTATCGGGATATAGAGGGGCAAAAAGGCGTTCCTTGCGATCTTGTGATCGTGAATACTTGCACCGTGACCCAAGACTCGGACCGGACGAACCGGTACTGGATACGGCGCCTCCGGCGCGAACACCCCCAAGCGCGGCTTGCAGTGACCGGTTGTTATGCTGAAAAGGACCGTATCGAACTCGAAGCCATGCCGGAAGTCGATCTTATTTTTTTAAACGACGAGAAGCCATTCCTTGCGGAAAAACTTTTGGATCTGACGGATGTTGGCGAAACAGCGCGTCCGGATAAGGCTGTGACTTTCATGCCGCTTTCGATCTCACGATCCGAAGGGAAGACCCGTGCCTATGTGAAGGTCCAGGACGGTTGCGATCATGCCTGCAGTTTCTGCAAAGTGTCAATTGTGCGCGGGCCCTCACGCAGTCGCCCGTTGTCTGACATTTTGGAGGAGGTGACGCGCTTGAGGGACGGGGGTTACCGGGAGATCATCCTGACCGGCATTCAACTCGGGGCCTATGGCCTCGATCTTGAGGCTCGTTCCCATGCCGGGGGGAGGCATTATCCTTTGCGGGATGTGATCGAGGCCAGTGCCCGGGTCGAAGGGATCGAGCGTATCCGTTTGAGTTCGATAGAACCTATGGATCTTGGTCAACCCATCCGCGAAGCTTTCCGGAGCGTTTCAAAACTTTGTCCGCACATTCACCTTCCGCTCCAAAGCGGGGACAACGAAGTGCTCGCGAGGATGAACCGGCGTTACACCCGGGAGGAGTACCGGGATGTGGTTTTGGAATTGAAGGGGCGGATCCAGGATTTTGAATTTAGTATGGATGTGATGGCCGGATTTCCGGGCGAAACCGAAACGCAATTCGCGAATACTTTGGAATTACTGGAGATCCTCGAGCCGCTTAAGACCCATGTGTTCCCCTACAGCCGCCGGGAAGGGACACGGGCCGCGGATTGGGGCATCCTTCCCGCAGAAGTGGTCCGCGACCGGGTCCGGCGGCTGATGGAATCAGCCGAGCGTATTTCCGGAGAGGTCCGGGGCCGGTACCTGGGCCGTACGCTTGAGATCCTGGCGGAGCATGAAAATGATCGCTCCGGGATATCGGAAGGTTTTACGCCGAATTATCTCAAGGTTTTTTTTGAGTACCCACGGGATGTGCAAGGGTGTATCATACCTTTCAAATTGACCGGACTTTTTCAGGACGGTTTCCGGGGAGATCCCGGCTTGCCCCGTTAGAGATCGGCAGAATGGTTTTTGGATCTAAGCGGCAAAGGCATCTGGGATCTTAATAAACGATCTTTTTGAAATATCTCTAACACCGTTTTTTTTGTCTTTACGGGTTAACGGTACAGCACTGCGAACCCTTAAAATCAATAGCAACGCAGTGCTAGCGGGGTGAACAAATGGAATGGTTCTGGAAGATCATCGATCATCTCCAAAAAAGCGTCGCAAGCTCGGCCCTTCGTAGTTTTTCCCCCTTCGACTGGATCATCTTGATCTTGATCTTTTGGGGCTTGGTGCAGGGAAGCCGTAAGGGCTTCAGCGACATGCTCGGGAAGTTGTTGGGGATATTCCTTGTGAGCATGCTGACCTTGAGTTTTTACGGGATCGGTGCGGAAAATCTGGCAGCGTTGCTCCCCATTTTTTCCATAAAGATCGCCAAGCCCTGCGCCTTTTTTCTACTCGCTATCCTTTTCTGGCTCTCCGTTTCATGGTGCCTCAAGATCTTCGGGAAATTCCTTAAGGTGGAGGCGCTGGGGATCTTACGGACTCTGGGAGGCGTGGTTTTTGGGGGTCTGCGCATGGTGCTTTTACTCAGTTTTCTCGCGCAATTCCTTCTCTTCCTTCCCATGGAACCCGTGCAGCAGCTTTTCAAGCCGGGGCATACATACACCGGCTATACGATCTCGCAATTCGTACCCGATCTCCACAAGCTTGTTATGAGCCCCTTTCGCAAGCCGGTCTCCCAAAAGATCGCGGAAGCCGTTAAAGTCGGCGGGTAGGAAAAAAACGCGTTATGGAACAAAAAAATTCCGGAACGCGCTATGAGGATCATGTCGTTGAGCAGGTCAGCGCGGCCAACGATATCGTCGAGATCATTTCTCAATACGTTCCGCTCAAACGCGCCGGCAGGCATCTCAAGGCCTGTTGTCCCTTTCATCAGGAAAAATCCCCCTCTTTTATGGTCCAGCCCGAAAAACAGATGTTCCACTGTTTTGGATGCGGGGCCGGCGGCGATGTGTTCAGTTTTCTCATGCGTCATGAAAATATGACATTTCCTGAGGCGCTGAAGTCCCTCGCGGAACGCGCGCATATCACGCTTCCGGAGCGGCGTTCCCATCGGGATGACGGCGGGCAGAAGGAGAAACTCTACGAGGTTTGCCAAGTCGCCGCCGACATTTATCACGAACTGCTTTTCAAGGAAGCCGGCGCTGCGGCCCGCGCATACCTGGCCGAGCGAAAGATCACGGAGGAGATCCTCCGGGAATTCAAACTCGGTTGGGCGCCGATGGAATGGCGCACGCTTTTTGATCGCATGGTCCTTAAAAAATATCCGGAGGCCCTCCTCAAGCAGGCGGCTTTGATCCAACAATCGCCGAAAGGGAATTATTACGATACTTTTCGCGGCCGGCTTATGTTCCCGATCCTGAATCTTCAGAACAAGGTGATCGCGTTCGGCGGGAGGCTGATCGCCGACCAGGAAGGTCCGAAATATCTCAATTCACCCGAAACGCCGATCTTTTCGAAACGCCGCGAACTCTTCGGCCTGCATCTTGCCAAAAAACACATTGATCGCGAATGGCCGAATCTGATCCTGGTGGAAGGCTATATGGATTTTCTCGCCCTTTATCAGCATGGTTTCAAAAATGCCGTGGCGACGCTTGGGACAGCGCTTGGCGAGGACCACGTGCGCCTCCTGCGGCGTTTTGTGGAGGAAGTGATCGTGGTCTATGACGGCGACAAAGCGGGCGAGGCTGCCGCCCTGCGTGGGCTTGAGATCCTTCTGGAAGGCGGGATGCAGGTGAAGCTCGTGAGTCTGCCGAAAGGTGAGGACCCGGATGATTTTCTGAACAAGCGCGGAAACGATGCTTTTGCGGCGCTCTTGAAGAACGCCAAGGATTTTTTTGATTATAAATTGCAGGCGCTTCTCGTGCGCTATCCGCGTCAGGATGCGCTGGGTCTTTCTAAGATCAGCCGCGAGATGTTCGAGACTTTCCTCAAAGTCAAAAATACGGTCATGCTCTCGGAATATTTCAAGCGGCTTGCCCGCGCGCTCGAGGTGGATGAAAATTCTCTGCGTACCGAGTTCTCCCGTCTGGATAAAAAAGGCAGTGCCCCTAAGGGGCGGTCTCAAGGGACCGTGTCCACTCCCGAAGCGGTCAAGCCCGCGCCCGAGGAATTGCTGCTTTTGGTGCTTATGGCCGAAGTGCCGCCTTTTTGTGACCGGGCCTGCGAAGAGCTCAAAAATGCCGATCTGAAGACGCCGGTCTCCCGTCAGCTTTTTGAATATCTTCGGCAGATGAGTGACCAGGGTAAAAAGTGCACGCTTTCGGGGCTTTTGAACC
The DNA here is from genome assembly GCA_964585045.1 of uncultured bacterium. Lineage (GTDB taxonomy): Bacteria > Omnitrophota > Omnitrophia > Omnitrophales > Aquincolibacteriaceae > Aquincolibacterium. The sequence goes on along the minus strand of CAZPCF010000041.1, from coordinate 502 downwards.
GCATTCCGGACGCGCAATACCGCGAACAGCTTGTGGCGGTCATGGCTTCTCTGGATGAGACGGCTGAAAGGGAGCAGATCCTTGAGGATTGCATCGGAAAGATCAAGCGGGGCCGGGCTACCGGGCGGCTCGAAGAGTTGCGTCGTCTTATCCTCGCGGCAGAGAGCGGGCGGGATGAAGCCAAGGTTCGTGCTGCGACCCAGGAATACCAAGAGCTCCTGAAGCGGTCCCGGGAAGCTGAAAAGGGCTAATACTGCGTTTACTGATTTTAAGGGTTCGCAGTACAGCCCAAGGCTATTGTTTTATTTCTTGAAGGGTCGACTTGGGCAGCCCCAATTTCCGCTACACGGAAATTGATAAGTATTGGGACTGCACCGTTAACCCTAAAATTTAATAGAGAACGGTACTAATAAATCGCTTGGTTTCAAGAGGCGAGATAACTATAATACGCAACTCTATGAAAAAAGCATCCAAGAAATCCATCCGCGTGGCATCTTCCAAA
>CAZPCF010000040.1:0-11773 GCA_964585045.1 uncultured bacterium | reverse complement strand
GAAAAAAAATGCGGGACGAAAATGGGGGATCTTCGAGTGGCGATCGGGCCTTCGATCCGCAAATGTTGTTACGAGGTGGGCAAGGAGTTCCTTGGCCATTTCCCAGGATTTTATCGTGGCAAGGATGCCGAGAAGGGCAATCTGGATCTTGTGGGAGTGATCAAGAGCCGGCTTGTGAAACGAGGGATCCCGGAATGCCATGTTCATGATACGGGCCTTTGCACGGTCTGCGAGAACAAAAAGTTCTTTTCCTATCGCATAGAGGCCCAGACCCAGGAGCGCACCCTTTCGGTCATCAGCATCGTCTGAATGTTCGATGGGGGATACTTCTGTTCGAGAATCAGGTTTGCCGGGAAGTTCGCTTCATGTATAATGTCGCTCCCTTGGTAATGGAAATACGGACCTGATCATAACGAGAGGAAATAAAATGCAAGCTAGAGATGCAAAAAAGGGTGCTATTGTTCTTCACCAAAATGAGATGCATCTTGTGACCGAAGCTACCCATCGTACACCAGGGAACTTACGGGCTTTTTTTCAGATCACTCTGAAAAACCTTAAGAACGGCCGCGTTGTCCAAACCCGGTTTGCACCTGACGAGCCCTTGGAGAAGATCACTTTGGATCCAAAACAGTGCCAGTTCCTATACAAGGACGGCCAAGGGTACCATTTTATGGATATGGAGAACTACCATTCCTTCGCGCTCAGCGAAGAGATCCTGGGCGATAAAAAGTATTACTTGAAGGAAGGCATGGAAATTAAGATCGATTTCTATGAAGAGAAGCCCATTTTCCCGGAATTGCCCGGAATTGTGACGCTTAAGGTCACGGAGGCCCCTCCCGGGGTCCGCGGAGATTCGGTTTCGAACACGGTCAAGGTCGCGGTCTGTGAGACCGGGCTTAAGTTGAGTGTCCCGCTTTTTATCGACGAGGGGACCGAGATCAAGGTCAATACCGAAACCGGCGAATACGTCGGACGGGCGTAGAATGGTCTTGCAGTAGCACCGCCGCTGGGCAGTTAGTTCAGCTGGTTAGAATGCTCCCTTCACATGGGAGAGGTCACAGGTTCGAGTCCTGTACTGCCCAGTGGCCGGTTACGGCAATTAGCTCACACTTGTTATCCATCAAGAATTTAATATGGAAACAAATCCGGATGGACCTTCCTGTGTTTGAATTAGTGAAAATTAGGGTCACCTAAATCCTTTTCGAAATTCCTGTGGTAGGATAGACAAGTTTGTAAAGGTGATATAGACTACCTCTATGAGCATCCGCGTTGAAAAGCCCAAAACAGTGAGTTATTGGAAACCCCTTAGTGTCGTTCTCGTGATCGCAGCGGGTCTCTATCTGTGGCCCCATTTTGCGCCTCGTCCTTACACGCCCCTTGCATTTGAGATTGTCGGATTCGAAGGGGACGTCCAGATCTATGACCTCCAGAGCCGTTCCTGGCGAGTGCCCAAGCGTGGAGAGGAATTTGTAACATCCCAAAGGCTCAAGACCGGAGCTGATGGGGTCATTAATTTCCAGGTTGAAAATCAGATCATGCTCCGTTTGAAGGAAAATTCCGAGCTTCTGAACAAAGAATGCAGGGCCCTGGAGCAGAAGGATATTTATAAGCTTCACCTCAAGTCAGGGGTGCTGTTGGGCGCGACGACGAAAGAATTTGACCGCAAAGTAATTTCCGGAAAAGCCATTTTTTTTGTGATCACGACGCCTTACAGCACCGTGACGCCGAGCGGAGCCGTCTTCCGGATCGTGGCCGGGCGCAATCCGGATGAAGATAGGGTGGGGGTGTTACGCGGTTCGGTGGAGATAGCGCCATCGTCACTTTTATTTCCCAAACATGGGGTGCGGATCCGCGGACTTGAGATGGCGGGTCTGGTCGGTGGGGCGGTGCAAACTCCGACAAGAGTCACCACTGAAGAATGGCAAGAAATGAAAGAAGCGTACGAGCTTCTTAAGAAATCCGCTGCGATGGAAGCGGAACAGATCAACCTTTCCAAACTGGCCGGAAGTTTCTTTAACGTTGTTTTTGATCACGGGACTTTTTTCACGCCGAAGATGGGGTATTCGGGCCGGGAATTTTTCAGAGATCCGGACAGCGGAGAGGTTTTGCTCGAAACCGAATACGACGTTTTTCCGGACGGGTCTTTTGTCGGCGTCTACATCAAAACACGTGATTTTGATATTTCAAAATATACCGGTCTTTCTTTTGAGATCCGTCGTAAGGGCGAAGAAGGTGTTCCGGAGAGTTTTTTTATCGAGTTGAAATCCAAGGGCAATGTGGTTCGCCGTTACGCCCCGAGGACTTTTGAGAGGACCTGGAAGCGTGTGGAATTTGATTTTCACGCTCCGAAGCCTACTGCCGTGAACGAAGTGGTCTTCGTATTTACGAATGTGCGGGTTGGGGAGGCGAAGAAGGGCATGCTCGAATTTCGCAATATCGAATTGATCCCCCTTCCTGAGGTCACCGCTGCAGCCCCGCAGGCGGAAGCTACCGCGACAGCCCCGCAGGCGGAAGTTATCGCGACAGCCTCGCAGACGGAAGCTATCGCTACAGTTCCAAAAGTAGAGGTTACCGCTACAGTCCCGCAGGACGTGGTTCAAGCAACGCCGGTACCTCAACCTCAGCCGGCGGTAAAACGGGCGATCCCGTTATACGTTTTGCCTCGATCTTCGTCCCAGCCCGCGGGGAACCAGACGATATCGTTGTTCGCTGAGCCTCAGGCAGTGGCGGTGTCTTCGTCTCAGTCGGTGGTGGACCAACCGATGCCGTCATCTGTCGCGCCTCAAGCGCCCGCTCCTGCCACGGACAGTTCCTTATCCGTTCCAAAAGAAGTTTCGCTGGAATAAGGCCCTTCTTTTTCTATCCTTGTCTTTGCTGTTGACGGTACCTGCTTATGACAGCTATATTCTGCACTCGTTATCTCCATGCTGGGGTGGCGAAACTGGCAGACGCGCTAGCTTCAGGAGCTAGTGGCCGCAAGGCCTTAGGGGTTCAAGTCCCCTCCTCAGCACTTGTTCTTTATGAACAAGTACCGCGCCGTCACGATTCAAGGGAGATCGTGTACGGCGAGGGCACTTTTTACCGAGGGGGAGCCAACCGCTTACAGGATTATCAAGATCCTTAAGCGTAGTCCTAGCGCATTGGGCGCTAGGGCAAGTCCCCTCCTCAGCACCAAATTTCAGTGATTTGGTACGGCACCGTGGCAGTTAAAGTTAACTGCCTACGGTGATCGCACTTTACTTTTATCAAAGGAATGATTCTGAAGGGTGGTTATGTCAGATAAAGAAAAATTGATCGTGGCGATCGATAAAGACCTTCTCGCTTCACTTCCCGCAGACGCCTATCAGATCCTCAATAAACACGCCGGCCTGTCGCAGTTCGAACCCGATGTCATCGCAAAGCTTGAAAAACAGGTTTTTGATTTCTTCACGTTGTCCCAAATGGGAAAGTCGCTTTTGGCGATCCAGAAGATCGACGAGCTGAGTTATGTATTCATTGCGAGTGTCTACGAAACCAGTGAGGCCGCGAACTGCGCGCTTTTTTTGTGCGATGACCGCGTTCAGAGTTTTAAATGTGTTAAGGCGATCGGGCTTGATCCCAAGGAGATCGGGGAAGTGGAGTTCAAAAAAGAAGAAGGCCTTTTTTGGCAGATCTTGAATAGCGGCGAGCCGTTCCCGATCGTGGATTCCTTTGGCCATTACCGGTTTGAATCCGTGATCAAGAAATGGAAGCTTGAGCGCATCAATTCCCAGATCTGGGTTCCCCTGATGGTTAAGAACAAACTGATCGGTGTGATCACCCTTGGGAGAAAAAAAGACGGCAGTCTCTATCAGGAGACTGAGCTCAGTTTTATCCTGCAAATGGGGAATCAGGCCGCAGTGGCCCTTGAAAGCGCGATGTTGGATGACCAAAAAGAGCGCGCCTCCAAAGAACTTGCAAAAAAAATGAACAATCTTTCCATTCTTTACAGTGTGAGTAAGGCGCTCAATTTTGCGAGCGACCTTAAAAAGATCCTTTTATTCATCCTCGATAAGGCCCGGGATGCCGTAGAGGCTCAGAAAGCTTCGTTGATGCTTCTGGATCCTCAAACCCGCGAACTTGTGGTCCATGTGGTGCGCGGAGTGCCTCCCGAGGTCGAAGCTAAGATCAACCGGGGCGAAATGGAATGCACCCGGATCAAGATCGGCGAAGGGGTGGCTGGGCAGGTGGCAGCGACCAAGCAGCACATCCTTCTGAATGATGCCGGGGGTGACGAGCGATTCAAAAAATCGGACAAGTCGTTCGTCGAATCCATCCTATGCATGCCCCTGATCGCGAATGATGAAGTGATCGGGGTTATCAATTTGACGAATAAAAATAACGGCGGTAAGTTCACCGACGAGGATGTCGAATTGCTTTCGACGCTGGCGAATCAGGCCGCGATCACCATCTACAATGCCAGACTGTACCACCTTGCCATTACGGACGGCATGACCCAGCTTCGTATCCACCGTTATTTCCAGCAGCGCCTTGAAGAAGAGATTGTGCGGTGCGAGAAATTCAAGCACTCCGTTTCGTTGATCATGTCCGATATTGACCATTTCAAAAAATTCAATGATACCTACGGCCATCAGGAGGGGGATATTGTTCTTATTGAAACGGCCAAGATCTTCCGTTTAACGGCAAGGGATGTGGATATCGCCGCACGCTATGGAGGGGAAGAATTCGCGGTTATTTTGCCGGAAACGGATACCGAAGAAGCAAGGGCGATCGCTGAAAACATACGTCAAAAAGTGGAAGCTTATGAGTATCCGAGCAAGCAGGGGAAGCTCAAAGTCACGGTCAGCTTGGGCGTTGCGACTTTTCCGGCTCATGGCCGTAACAAGGAGTCGTTGATCGAATCTGCCGACAAGGCCTTGTACCGGGCCAAGGACGCAGGAAGAAACCGCGTTGAGGTCGCAGTCGCCGGTTAGTTAGCGTCTTTACTTTCCTCAAGAAGAAGTTCCTTTCACCCTTTGGGTGTCCATGGGTGCCTTATGAAGAAAAAAGAACCAAAGCCCGAGCCTAGGCCTGTAAGAGCCCCTTTTGAGGTGATCTCCGAGAATCGGAAGGCTCATTACGACTATTTCATCCACGATCGTTATGAGGCCGGCGTCCATCTCCTGGGGCACGAGGTCAAATCCATCCGTGAGCGGCGCGTTAATTTGAAAGACAGTTACGTGCGCATTATGAAGGAAGAGGCGTTCCTTCTGAATTGTCATATCTCTCCCTATTCGAAGATCCAGGGTCATCAGGAGTTGGATCCCATCCGGACGCGCAAACTCCTCTTGAAGCGCAGCGAGATCAACCGTCTGATGGGGCAGGCCGGACGCAAAGGGGTCGCGATTGTGCCGCTTCGCATGTACTTTAAGAAGGGGTTCGTCAAGGTCGAGATCGCGCTTGGTGAAGGCAAAAAGCAGTACGACAAGCGGGCGGCCATCAAGCAGAGGATCCATACCCGCGAGACCCAGTCCGCTATCAAGAAGGCCACTCGCCGTTAAAACCGGGACTCGCTCCTCGGGACTCGTTAAGACGAGGAACCCAACAACTCCCCAGTCCCGAATCTCCGTGGGTACACGCCATTGAGCCCTGTCTTCTTACGTGTTATACTCCACTGTAGCAACGATCTTTAACATCGTCGTTCCTTGGGGGCGAATAGGTTCGACAGGGGATACAGCATTTAAGGGAGCATGCAGAGGTTCGTCAGGTGCCTCTTTAAAAAACGTGGCAAAACACAAATGCTGAAAAAACCAGCTGGAACGAAAGGGCCGTTGGACCGGTAACGGTTCCGACGCCTTTCGCTCTTCCTTTCGCTGCTTAACTGCTAGCGAACGTCACAGGACCGATACCTGCTAAGTTCTGCTGACGAAAAAGCAGGTTGCTCTTCGTGCGCCGCCGTCGCGCACGGGGAAAAGATCCAGGCGGATCGTCCTTCAGAATCTCGTTCGCAGAGGTCTGGGGGATTAAAATCATTGCGAACTGAGCATGGAGACCCCTTAATGACGGATCCTTTGGACGAGGGTGCAATTCCCTCCGCCTCCATGTCTTTATTCTAAGAAAGATGAGAACAGCTCCCATTCGCTGAGCGCAAACCGTGATGCCTTTCAAATCAAAGTTCAAACAAGGCTTGGGTACGGTTCTTGTAATCGGGCTTGTCTGGGGAGCCCTGGAGTTGGCGGCTTTTGCGATTTTGTACCAGTGGGATTTTTATTATTTGTTGCCTTTTCCTGTAACTGAGCCTAACGCGGCATTTACTTTTGAGGGCGATCTGAGACCAAAGGTCACAAGAAAGGATCTGCGCCTTACGTCATGGATCGTGCCTGATCCGGAATTGATCTGGAGGCTCAGACCGGATCTTGAACTGCGTGTCGAGAATATGAACCTCTCAACTTCCTCGGGAGGGGACTATCGCTATTTTGATGTCATATCGAACAGCCGCGGGTTCCGCACGCCGGAATTTATGGATGCCAAACAGCCCGGGGTCTTGAGGGTTGTTGGGATAGGGGACTCGAATGTCTTTGGTTGGGCGGTGGATGAAAAATATTCGTTCCTAGGGATTTTGCGGGAAAAACTGGAACCTCTCGGCGTTGAAGTTATTAATTTGGGGGTTGCCGGGTATACCTCAACGCAGGGGGTTGCTCTTTTTGAGGAAGAAGTATTGCCCTTGAAGCCGGACTTCTTCATAGTATGGCTAGGAGAGAATGACAATTACAGTTTGACGCGGGAAACCGACAGCGAGCTGATCCGGTTCAATGGGACCGTTCTGGGGCGTGTGAACAATTTTTGTTTTGTGCATTCATTCGTCTTTCGCTTGATGCATAAGTTGATATCGGGCCTGTCCCAGCGGAGTGACAGGGAAGCGGAAATGGTTCCGCGAGTGCCGTTGGATGAATTTAAGAGGAATATGGAATATTTTGCTGAGAGATGTAGAGCCAAAGGCGTCGAGGCGATTTTTATGCTGCATTACCGGCCGTCCGATCCGTACCAGCAGGTTGTTCACAGCGTTGCTCGGAAGTACGGCTATCCCTTTGTTCCTATTCGTGAATTGTATCGTTCAGCAACGCAGGGAGAACGATTACTCCCCAAGCCTCCGCCGTGGGAACTGTTTGAAAAGGATATAGTGCAGCAGTGGATTATTCCCGTGGATGGCCATCCAACCTTTCGCGGCCATCAACTGATCGCCGATGAATTATATGCAATCATCAGCGCCAAAATACGGCAGAAAAAGTAAAGATGAAAGTTAGAGCATCTTCGGCAATTATTTTTGAAAAAGCCCTCCGCCTGGGTGAGGGCTTTTTCATTGATTTTTCAACGGTCTCCTGACAGGAAAAAATATGGCCTCTCAAAAAGATTATTATAAAGTGCTTGGCGTTTCCGAATCTATTTCCGCCGATGAGCTCAAGAAGGTCTATCGCAAGCTCGCCGTGAAGTATCATCCGGACAAGAATCCAGGCAATGCCAAACAGGCCGAGGCGAAATTCAAAGAGATCTCCGAAGCCTATTATGTCTTGAGCGATGAGAAGCGGCGCGCGCAATATGACCAGATGCGCAAATTCGGCGGCGGGAATCCCGGGAATTTTGCGGGGGCGCAGGGGTTCAATTTTGAAGATCTTCTGCGGCAGTACTCTTCGGGGGGCCGTGCGCGCGGGGGAGGGCGCTATTCCGCGTTCTCGGATATTTTTGGCGATCTTTTTTCCGGCGGAGGGGGCGGTCCGGGCGGATCATTCCGTGTTTATTCTTCAGGATCGCCGCGCCAGGGTTTTTATGAAGACGAGGATGAGTATGGGCGGGGGCCGGCACAGGCTCCGCAGGAATCCGCCGACGTGGTCGTGAATCTGAAGATCGCCAAGAAAAAAGCCAGGGAAGGCGGGAGCGTGATGTTCAAGACGCCGGAAGGGCAGACGATCTCGGTGAAGATCCCGGTGAATACCCGTGAAGGACAGAAACTCCGTTTGGCACGCCAGGGAAGGGATTGTCCTGCCTGTCATCATCCCGGGGACTTGATCCTCCAGATCCGGATCGGTGAGTCATGAGAGAGTTCTTCAAGAAGCGTCAGCCCTACCAAACCGGGAACCCAAAACTGGACCAGCTCGTTCACGAGCTCATCCACCAGGCGGGGCCCGGAGCGAATGCGGACTTGGCTGAAGAGCTGATCGTGACCGCCCTGAAGGTCCATGCGGATAAGTTGGACCGCGGGGATATGAAGATTTTGAACACCTCACTGAAAGAGCTCCGGCACAGTCTCAAGGTCTTTGAGCCTTTTCGTGCGATCCGCAAAGTTTCGATCTTCGGGTCTGCCCGGACCCCGAGGAATTCTCCGGATTATCAGATCGCGGAAAAATTCGCCAAGGCGATCGTCCAGAAGGGATGGATGGTCATCACGGGTGCGGCTTCGGGGATCATGCAGGCGGGCAATGAAGGTGCGGGTCACAAAAAAAGTTTTGGAATGAACATCCAGCTTCCGTACGAACAGGAAGCCAATCCCGTGATGCTCCAAGATCCGAAGCTTGTATCCTTTAAATATTTCTTTACGCGAAAGCTCATGTTCCTCCGGGAATCCCATGCGACGATCCTGTGCCCCGGAGGGTTCGGGACCCACGATGAAGGTTTTGAGACGCTCACACTGGTCCAGACCGGGAAGACGGAGCCCCGTCCGATCGTTTGTCTGGATGCACCGGGTTCAGACTATTGGAACGATTTTTTTCATTTTCTCAAGAAGCAGCTGCTCAAGCAATGCATGATCCACGAGGAGGATCTCGATCTGCTGTATGTGACCCATGACCCCTTGTCTGCGGTCACGTATATTACTGATTTTTATAAGATGTATCACTCCATGCGCTATATCCGGGACCTCCTGGTCTTGCGCATTGAAAAGCCGCTCAGCGGAAAACAGCTGGAACAACTAAATCAGGAATTCAAGCATCTTCTCAAGAAGGGAAAATTCACCCAGTCGCTAAAGCCTTTTGAAGAGGAGCGCAATGTTCCGTATACGTTCCATCTGACGCGGCTCGCATTCTATTTCAAGAAGGATATTTTTGCCAATCTCAACACACTGATCCGGCGGATCAATTCATTTGCGGGTGCGTAGCTCAGTTGGTTAGAGCATCTCCTTTACACGGAGAGGGTCTCAGGTTCGAATCCTGACGTACCCAAATTTGCATTTAATAAGCCAAAAGAGGATTCGAAGGAGCCCTGACGGCAAATAGGGCGATGTCATATTTTTCAGAGCGGGGGTCGGCCTAAGCCGTAGCGAAGGCGCCGAATCTTCCAGTGACAAAATCTTTAGATTTGTCCGAATTTTCGCTTGAGATAGTTTCCTTCTCCCTATAGAATACCGCGCTCTTCATAGGGCGTAGGTTTCTGCGTGGCGCTATTTTTTGTTCCTTCGATTCTATCGAAGGTGGACAGTGGATGTGTACGGGATTACTCAGATTGTTTTTCCCATCTTTATGGGGCTGTAGCTCAATTGGTTAGAGCTCCGGACTGTCGATCCGGAGGTTGCGGGTTCGAGCCCCGTCGGCCCCGCCATTTCTCTGTTGAAATGGCATTGGAAGAAATGACAGGTCGCTTTGGTTGGTAGGCAAGAGGGCTCGAAGGGAGCCCCGCAGGCACTTATGACATAAGTCATGAGTGCGGGGCGGGTGGCCGACCGAAGCGTAGCGAAGGCGCCGAGCCCCGTCGGCCCCGCCATTTCTCTGTTGAAATGGCATCGGTAGGAATGACGAAGCCTGCCACGACTCAAGTGTGGCGGCCCGCCATCCCGTTGACGGCGGGAAACAGGTGTGATCCAAGAGAGAGCAAGGGCTTAGTCCCAATTCCTATCAATTTCATCGTAGATGAAATTGGGGCAATCCTTGTCCCAACCTTTATAAAAATTAAAGATTGGTTGGGACTATACTGATTACCATTAAAATTTTAATATAAATCAGTATGTCAACCGTTTAGGAAAAGAATAAAAAACAAGGATAGAAAAAGAATAATGAATCAGTATGCCAGACGATAAGAACTACGAGCCGCTTTACCGGCTGCGGCATTCCGCGTCCCACGTTCTCGCCCAGGCTGTCCTCGATCTCTATCCCGGAACAAAACTCGCGATAGGTCCCGTGATCGAAGAAGGATTTTACTATGACTTCGATTCGAAGACGGCGTTCCAGGATAAAGATCTTCCGAAGATCGAAAAGCGGATGCACGAGATCGTGAACGAACGCCAGGTGTTCAAGCAATGGTCCGTCACAAAAGACGAAGCCCGCAGGATCTTCAAGGAGAAGCAGGAAAATTATAAGCTCGAGATCATCGACGGTATTCCGGGGGATACGGTCAACTTCGTGCAGAATGGGCCGTTCATGGACCTTTGCGAAGGCGGCCATGTGATGAGTACCGATGAGCTCAAGGCCTTCAAACTTCTCTCCGTGGCGGGGGCTTATTGGCGTGGGAATGAAAATAATCCCATGCTTCAACGGATTTATGGCACGGCATTTTTTACGCAAAAGGAATTGGATGCCTATCTCAAACAGCAGGAAGAAGCACTAAAACGTGATCATCGGAAGGTCGGTAAGCAGCTTGGTCTTTTTAGCTTTCACGAGGAGGGGCCCGGCCTGCCGTTCTGGAAACCCAAGGGGCTGCTCCTTAAGAATCTTTTGATCGCGTTCATGCGTGAAAAACTCGCCGCGTACGGATATATCGAGATCGAGACCCCGACGATCCTGCGGGACAAACTTTGGCGGACCTCGGGCCATTGGGATAATTACCGGGAGAACATGTTCTTCCTGGAACGGGACAAGGAAGTCTATGCCCTGAAGCCCATGAACTGCCCGGGCGGGATGTTGATGTACAAGGAAGAAAAACATTCGTACCGTGAGCTGCCCATGAAGGTGGCGGAATTCGGCAAGGTGCACCGCTACGAACGTTCCGGCGTGTTAGCCGGGCTTTTCCGCGTGCGTGGGTTTACGCAAGATGATGCCCATATTTTTACGACTCCCGAGGCGCTGCAGGCGAGCGTTGTCGAGGCCATTCACTTTACGGATGAGGTATACAAAACCTTTGATTTTGATTATCATGTGGAGCTTTCGACCCGGCCACCCAAGTCGACCGGGACGGATGCGCAGTGGGAGACAGCCACGACAGGGCTCCGGAACGCCTTGGAAGAGCTGAAGATCCCCTATAAGGTCAACGAGGGTGATGGGGCTTTTTACGGCCCCAAGATCGATTTTCATTTGAAAGATGCTATCGGCCGGACGCTCCAGTGCGGGACGATCCAGCTGGATATGGGCATGCCGGAACGTTTTGATCTGAATTATGTCGGCGAGGACGGCCGGGACCATCGCGTGATCATGCTGCACCGGGCGATCCTCGGAAGTCTGGAACGCTTCATCGGCATTTTGGTGGAACATTACGCGGGCGCTTTTCCGCTTTGGCTTTCTCCGGTACAAGTCCGGGTGATGACGATCGCGGAGCGGCATAACGAGTATGCTCAGAAACTAGTCGAACGGTTTCGAAAAGAAGGATTTCGCGTCGAAGCGGATCTCCGGACCGAGAAGATCGGCTACAAGATCCGTGAAGCGGAAATGATGAAAATTCCCTATGTTTTCGTCGTGGGGGATAAAGAAATGGAAACGGAACAGATCGCGGTCCGCATGCGCGGGCGTCAGGACCTGGGAGCCCAGGCCGTGAATGCGATGATCGAGCGGATCAAGCAAGAGATCGCGCAAAAGAAGTAATCTTAAACCCATAAGGAGGAGCATTGTCACTCAGTCCA
>CAZPCF010000039.1:0-11802 GCA_964585045.1 uncultured bacterium | reverse complement strand
CGAGGACCCGATGGTCGAGCCGCCCGAGGACGCGTATGTGATGACCTGTTCCGCGGATAAAACGCCGAAAAAACCATGCTATATCGAGATCTCTTTTGAAAAAGGCGTTCCCGTCAAGTTCAACGGCAGACGAATGCCGTTTGCGGATCTGATCGAATCTCTCAATGAAATCGCCGGCAAGTATGGCGTCGGACGGTTTGACATGATCGAAAACCGGCTTGTCGGGATCAAAAGCCGTGAGGTCTATGAAGCTCCGGCCGCGGATGTGCTCCTCAAGGCGCACGAGGAGCTCGAAGGTTTTGTGATGGACCGGGAATTCCTCCATTACAAGAGACTGCTTTCCGAGAAATACGCGGAGCTTGTCTATTTCGGGCTTTGGTTTTCGCCCCTGAAAAGGTCGCTGGACGCTTTCTTCGCGTCCAATCAAACTCGCGTGACGGGAAAAGTGAGGATCAAGCTCGATCGGGGCCATGCGGTATGCGTGGGCCGGACATCGAAATATGCTTTATACAAGGAAAAACTCGCGACGTATTCCAAAGGCGATATTTTTGACCGGAAGGCCTCGGTGGGTTTTATGAAGATCTGGGGACTCCCCTACGAGGGAATGTATAAGCGCAAGGCGTAACGCGTACGGCGTCGCGCGAAGTTTTTTCGCCGTACTCCGTACGCCGTACAACTAAACAGGGTGAATTATGGCAAAAAAACTATGGGGCGGAAGGTTTAAAAAAGAAATGCATCCGGCGCTCAAGCGGTTCAGTTACTCGCTTGTGACGGACCACGCGCTTTTCTCCGCAGAACTCTGGGTAAATAAAGCATACGCCAAGATGCTTGCAAAGATCGGAGTCTTGACGGGCGCGGAAGCCGGGAAGATCGTGCGGGCGCTCAATCAGATCGCAAAAAGCTTCACATGCAAAAGCCTCAGGGCTTGTGCCGACAAGTATGAGGACATTCACACCCTGATCCAGGTGGAACTCGAGAAAAAAGCCGGCACGGCAGCCAAAAAGATCCACACGGGCCGGAGCCGGAACGATCTCGTTGTGACCTCGACCCGGATCTATCTCCGGGAGAAGATCACGGCGATCTGGTATGGGGTCAAAAAACTTCAAAAGGCGCTGGTGATCGCTGCGGAAAAAGCGAACGGTCTGATCATCCCCGGGATGACGCATCTCAGGAAAGCCCAGCCCGTGCTTCTTGCGCACCATCTTCTGGCCTACGTGGAAATGCTCGATGAAGACAACGCGCGGCTTGCGGACTCCATGAAGCGGGTCAATATCCTGCCACTTGGTTCCGCGGCTCTCGCCGGGTCTGCGCTTCCGCTCGATCAAAAATTCCTCGCCAAAGAGCTCGGATTCTCCGGGATCGCCAAAAACAGCATGGCGGCCGTGAGCGACCGGGGGTTTCTTGCGGAATTCTTGGGTGCTCTCTCCATTTTATGGGTCCACCTTTCGCGGCTTTCGGAGGATTTTATTCTCTGGAACAGCGAGGCCTTCGGCTATGTGGAGCTCGGTGACGCGTTCGCGACCGGTTCGAGTCTCATGCCGCAGAAGAAAAATCCGGACGTATTTGAACTGGTCCGCGGAAGGGCCGGTGTGATCTTCGGGCATCTTCAGGCCATTCTGACCGTGCAGAAGGGTCTGCCACTTTCGTATAATCGCGATCTTCAAGAGGACAAACCCGGCGTGTTTGATGCCGTAAAAAAGACCGCGACCGCTCTTGAGCTTTTGGCGCTTGCCGTGAGTTCCGTGAGCTGGCGCAAGAAGGCTCTTTTGAGATCTCTCGACGATGACAGCCTTTTCGCAACGGACATCCTGGAGTATCTTGTCCGGAAAAAAGTCCCCTTCAGTGAGGCGCACGAGCTTGTGGGACGGACCGTCCGGCAAGCGATCGAATCCGAGAAACGGCTCCGGCAATGGTCCGTTCAGGAATGGCAAAAGTTCTCGCCTGAATTCGGCGCGGACATCCACGATCTTTTTGACGCAAAGGAATCCGTGAAAGGCAAAAAGACGATCGGGGGCACGCATCCCGAGCGAGTGAAGCAAGCGATCACGGAGTGGAAAAAAACACTGTCCTGATTCTTGCCCCTTTGAAAAGGGGGAGTGAGGGGGATTTTGAAAATCTCCCCCCAGCCCCTCTTTACGAAAGAGGGGAGTTTGTAGCACGGAAAGAGAAGGAGCTGATATGCCCCGGACTGATTTTCACGAAGAAAAAATGCACGATTTTTATTACAAGAAGGGCGAGCTTTATTGTGACAAAGCCCGCGTCAGTAAGATCCTGAAAAAAACCGGCACGCCCGCCTATATTTACAGCCGCAAGACCTTTACGGACCATCTCGCGAAACTTCAAAAGGCGTTCCGTTCCGCGAAGCCGCTCATCTGTTATTCCGTGAAAGCCAATTCGAATTTGGCGGTCCTCCACGCGCTTGTTAAAAAAGGTGCGGGTCTCGATATTGTTTCGGGGGGCGAGCTTTTCCGCGCCAAGAAAGCGAAATGCCAGGGCAAAAGAATCGTTTATGCCGGGGTGGGAAAGACGGCGGAGGAGATTCGCGCCGCGATCAAAGCCCGCATCCTTCTTTTTAATGTGGAGTCGATCCCTGAGCTTGAGCAGATCAACGCGATCGCCAAGAAGATGCGGAAAACAGTGAACGTTTCGCTCAGGATCAATCCCAATGTGGATCCTCATACACACGAATACATCACGACAGGCAAAGCCGAAACCAAGTTCGGTATCGACTTCGAAAAAGCCCGCGAGATCTTCAAAGATGCAAAGCGTTTCAGCCATGCCCAGGTCTCGGGGGTTCATGTGCACATCGGTTCTCAGATCGAGACGGGAGATCCTTTTGTCGAAGCATTCCGAAAGATCGTAGAATTCATTGATGAGCTCGAGGAGACCGGTCTGAAGATCAAATTCCTGAATCTGGGCGGCGGTCTTGGGGCGATCTACAGCGATGAAAATCCTCAGACGGCTGAGGAATTCGCCCGGAAGATCCTTCCGATCTTTAAGAAAAGAAAGTGCCAGCTTATTTTCGAGCCCGGCCGTTTTATCGCGGCCAATAGCGGCATTCTCGCAACCCGGGTGATCTATGTCAAAGAGACCGATGTGAAGAAGTTCGCGATCGTGGATGCCGGCATGAACGATTTCATCCGGCCCGCTTTTTACAATGCGTTCCACCATATTTGGCCGGTCGTGAAAAATGAAAAAGCGCACGGGTGGATCTATGATGTGGTGGGCCCGATCTGTGAAAGCGGGGATTTTTTCGCGAAGGACCGCGAGCTCATAGAAATGCGGGCCGGCGATCACCTTGCTATCATGACAGCAGGCGCCTACGGTTTTACCATGGCTTCCAACTACAATTCCCGTCCCCGTGCCTGTGAAGTCATGGTCAAAGGCAGCACCTTCAAAGTCGTCCGCAAGCGCGAGACCTATCAAGACCTCATCCGCGGTGAAAAGACTTCGGTTTGAGTCAGATCGTGGAACATCCAGTGATTGAAAGCATAAAAAAAGAAATAGGACATCTCCCTCCTGCCGTTCGTTCGTTTATCCCCCTTTTTATTTTGACTTTACTCTGGATCACGATCGAAATACTCGTCAACCCCGTCGGTGAATTTCCTTTTAGTGACGATTGGATGTATGCGCGCTGCGTCAATTTTCTTGTGACGAAAGGGGTCTACGAGCTTTGTGATTTTCAAGCCGTGACACTTTTGGTGCAAGCTCTTTGGGGAGCCTTGTTCACGCTTCCCTTCGGGTTTTCGATGACAGCTCTTCGGCTTTCCGTGGTGGTCCTTGGATGGGTAGGCCTCGGAGCGATCTATCGGATGATGCAAGAGGCGGGCGCTAACCGTCTGCTGGCTTTTCTGGCAGCTGTATCGCTTGCGACCACTCCATTTTATGTCCTTTTTTCAAATACGTTCATGACGGACGTCCCATTCGTTGTTTTTACAACGGGCTCCTTTATTTTTCTGATCCGGTGGATTGAGAATGAAAAAATGGCAGATCTTGTGTTCGGGATCCTGTTGGCATGCGCGACGAGCCTTATCCGGCAGCTGGCGTTCGTCATTCCCGTGGCTTTTGCATGCGCCTATTTGATTAAAAAAGAATTCAAACCGAAAGCGTTCTTCATCGCAGCTGTGGCGTTCGGTATGGTCAGCGGTACCTTATTCATTTACCAGCAATGGCTGGTTTCTATGGGCGAATTGCCCGTGATGTATGTCATGAAGCAGGACATTTTTAGGGTCATGGCCACGGAATGGTCCGGGGCGTATTGGCGGAACATCATGCTGGCTTTTTTTGCCAGGTTGGTCGTAGTGGTGATCTATCTTGGGATGTTCTTTTTTCCATTTATGCTCATTGTGGCTCCGGCGCAATGGCAACGATGCTCTGTAAAGGAACGGCGGCTTGGGGCAGCAGGGATTTTTTTTTATTGGATCCTGATGATTGTTTTTTTTAAAAAAATCGGTCGGTGGATGCCCATCGGTATGGACCAACTCTTTGACATCGGACTCGGCAAAGAACATATCGACGGAACCACTGCTTTTTTATCGGGGTTGCCGACCGCGCCTCCTTGGCTTTGGAAAGTTCTGACGATCGTGGGTTTGTTAGGAGGAGGCTGGCTCGTCTTTCATGGTTGTGTAATCTTAAAACGTTTATGTACGGCGTTATGGAAGAAAAGACATTTGAGTGAACAATGGGATAGCGTGTTGTGCCTGACGGCTTTTTTCGCACATTTCTCTATCTTTGGTATTTCGGGTCACTTTGACCGATATCAGCTTGTTTACATGCCGTTTCTGCTTTTTTGGATGGTTCGGAGCAGCGGACCCGTAGTCTGGTCCTCTTGTCG
Organism: uncultured bacterium; assembly: GCA_964585045.1. Lineage (GTDB taxonomy): Bacteria > Omnitrophota > Omnitrophia > Omnitrophales > Aquincolibacteriaceae > Aquincolibacterium. Next base: position 6,968 of record CAZPCF010000039.1, on the reverse strand, counting down.
CATACGATTGCCCATCGCATTGTTGCTGTTGGGCGTGATCGCTTATTTTTCGGTGGCGGCAACCCACGACTGTCTTACGAGGAACAGGACACGATGGGATGTTTTACGTTATTTGATGTTCCAAACGAAAATTCCTCCATCGGAGATCGACGGAGGTTACGAGTTCAACGGTTGGTACACGTATGATCCAAACTATAAGAAAAGGGAAGACATGAATTGGTGGTGGGTGGCTGATGATAAATACCGGATTTCTTACGGGAATGCCACCAAAGGGTATGAGCCTCTCACAAGAGTGCCATACGCCCGATGGCTGCCGTTCGGGGAGGGAAACATTTTTGTGTTAAAAAGGATCGCGAATCACAGACCGGAGAATACGGGTCCTTCCCAAAGCGTTTATGAATTCTAATGCCGCTTTTTAAACAAGGCACCCAAGGAGCAAAGAACACGTCAGCAACCGGGCGAAACTCAAAAAAAAGAGCTTCGCGCCTGTGAAGTCATGGCCGGGGGCAGGGCCTGATCCATTGCGCTTTTGTGACAGGCCATAAATTTTTAACAAAAACAAAATGGCAAAAAAACCCTTTCCATTGTCCAAAGTCTATACCCTGATCGAACCGGGGCCGGTTGTCATGGTTACGACTGTCCGAAAGGGGCGGCCAAATATCATGACTATGTCATGGCATACCATGATCGATTTTGAACCGCCTCTTCTGGGCTGCGTGATCAGCGATCGAAGTTACACGTTCGACACTTTGAAGACGACAGGGGAATGCGTGATCAATATCCCGACCGCGGAATTGGCAAAAAAAGCGGTGGGATGCGGTAACACCTCCGGCCGGGAGGCAGACAAGTTCAAGGCATTTCATCTTACGCCGGTGAAGGCTTCACGCGTCAAGGCGCCGTTGATCGGCGAGTGTTATGCCAATCTCGAATGCAAAGTGGTCGATGACAGGATGGCAGTCCCATACGATCTTTTTATCCTTGAAGTGGTCCAAGCGTGGACCGATCCACGAAAGAAAAACCCGCGCACGATCCATCATCACGGAAAAGGGGTTTTTACGATGAGCGGAAAGACGGTTCGGCTGCCTTCCAGAATGAAATAAACGACCCGCCCTGCGGAACTTTAGCGCAGGAGGGTCCCACACATCACAAATGCGATGGAACGCATCGAATGAAGGTCCTATGAATATTTATCCGGTATCCGAAAAGAAGCAGCAGGACCTTCTAAAAAAAATGGAGCGGCTCGGGATCCGTGACGCGGATCTTGAAGAATCGTTCGTGTGCTCCGGGGGGCCGGGGGGCCAGAACGTTAACAAAGTATCCACGTGTGTTGTCTTGAAACACAGGCCCACAGGCCTTAGTATCAAATGCCAAAAGGAACGTACGCAAGCCATGAACCGGTATTGGGCGCGCCGGATGCTTGTCGATAAGCTGGGAGCGCAGATCCTTGGCCGGGAGAGTGAGGAGGACAAGCGGATCGCCAAGATCCGGCGGCAAAAACGCAAACGTTCCAAACGCGCCAAAGACAAAATGCTCGACGACAAGCAGAGGCACGGCGCGCTTAAAAAACTCCGCGCTTCACCCACTGAGGAATAAATTGGCCATAGAACGGTGCCGGGGGGATCTGCCACGCGCAAGTTGAGATCCTCCCGCCGAATGTGCAGCATCGGGGGTTTTAAAAAAATAGCAGAAGAAAGCGAGCGAAAATAGGGGGGATTATGGAAAATAAAAGTTTAGACTGTCCGGCATGTGACGAGAAGAACGGCTTATTTTTAAATCGCGACGAACAATTCAAAAAGAAACTCTCTGAACTAGATGCCAAACTCTCCGAGCTCATGGCTCGCTTCTCCGGCGAGACAGTTATGGGCTTTCAAAAATGTCCCTTTTGCGCTGAAGAAAGGTCCGCGGAGGCGGGGACATGCCGCTTTTGTAAAAGTGATTTAACCGTGGGGAAAATAGCAAAAGAACAAGGAACGGATGAGCCGCAGGAAAGGATAATCTACATTATCCGTGGGAATAGGCGGGACGCCATGGAGTGGCACAAAATAGCCAATACAGAAGCAGAGAGAAAAGCGGTAGAGAAAAAATACGGACGCGTCCTAACGATGGATGAAGTTATAGAAAAATTAACCCGGAAGGGATGGGTCATTTTGCACAGAGATGAAAAAACAATTACTTTCTCCGGGCAAGAAAGGCCTTTCAATAGGGTCCTGTTTTTGTTTTTACTGGGCTTGTTTGTTTTTCCAGCGCTTATTTATGTCGTTGTCACAAGGTCGCCGAAAACTGTAAATGTGACTTTCCCTTTAAAGTAAGCTGGCAAAAATATACACCGATGTCAGGTGATCATGTTTTCCGTTCATCCGCCTCATTTTTTCCAGAGTATTTCTTGATGTGAAAAAAGATTTGATGTAATATTCGAGCCCTTTCTTATTTTAGAAGAGCCCCCGTTAACTTAGAGGCCGGAGAAGAAGAAATAAAATGAGCGGATTTAAATACCCGAAAGTCAAAGCCCGGATCCCGAAAACAAAAGTAAAATTTACAGGCAAGCTCCTGATCCTGGGCTGTGGCGGTGTGTCCCAATGCACGGTCCCGCTTGTTCTGCGTCATTTCGCGATGCCCGCCAAGAACATCACGATCATGGATTTTGCGGACAATCGCGCGCGCGTAAAAGATGCCTTGAACCGCGGCGTGCGTTATGTTTTTGATAAGGTGACCGAGCAGAACTACAAAAAACTCCTCGCCAAATACGTTGGTCCCGGCGACATGATCATCGACCTCGCATGGAATATCGATTGCTGGGAGATCCTGGACTGGTGCCGCACGAACAACGTGCTTTATGTGAACACCTCGGTCGAGGAATGGGACCCCTACCGGGACGACCAACGGACTGATCCAACCCAATACACGCTCTACCATCGACACATGCGGCTCCGCAAGCTCATGAAGGAGAAGTGGGGCGGTAAGAAAGGCACCACCGCGATTGTGGATCACGGCGCGAACCCCGGCCTCGTTTCACATTTCACAAAAAAAGCCCTGATCGATATTGCAAAGAAGATCCTCAAGGAAAAGCCGTCCGAACCGCGCGCAAAAGATCTCCGGCAATATCTTGCGGAAAAGAATTTCCCGAAACTTGCGCAAACCGTGGGCGTCAAAGTCATCCACATCAGCGAACGCGATACGCAGATCACGGACAAACCCAAACAGGTGAACGAATTCGTGAACACCTGGTCCATCGAAGGATTTTACGAAGAGGGCGTGGCGCCGGCCGAGATGGGATGGGGGACCCACGAAAAGAAACTTCCGAAGGACGGCTATGAACACAAAAGCGGCCCCAAAAACCAGATCTGCCTCGGAACTCTCGGTATGAATACATTCGTCCGGTCCTGGGTACCGTGCGGTGAGATCCATGGAATGGTGATCCGCCACGGGGAGGCGTACAGCCTTTCTGACAGGTTGACGGTCTGGGAAAATGGAAAGGCTGTTTATCGTCCGACCGTTCACTACGCGTATTGCCCGTCGGATGCGGCGATCCTATCACTCCATGAGCTCCGGATGCGCCAGTACAAGATGCAGGAAAAGCAGCGCGTTCTTGCTGATGACATCCTTTCCGGACGCGACGAGCTTGGCGTGCTGCTCATGGGACATGATTTCAAGTCCTGGTGGTGCGGTTCGCTTCTCGATATCCACACCACGCGCAAACTCGTTCCGCATCAGCAGGCGACAACGTTGCAGGTCGCGGTTTCGGTCGTTGCCGCGGCGCTTTGGATGATCCAAAATCCCAAAGAGGGGTTCCTGCTTCCGGATGATATCGATCACGAATTCATTCTGAAATTTGCGGCACCTTATATCATTCCCTTTGTTTCAATACCTTCGGAATGGACGCCGCTTCAAAACCTCAACAAGAAATACATAAAATTCGGCACTGCGGCCCCGAAGGATGAAGATCTTTGGCAATTCAACTCGTTCCTTGTGGATGAAAGAGTTTAACTCCTGATGAAACAGCCCGCCCCAAACGGCAACGGCCAGGTTCCTTTACTCAAACTCAAGCCCGTCGAGATCTCGGGAGTCGAAAATCTTATCCGCACGATGCTTAAGAAGCATAAAACCCCTTTTATGCTTATCCGCAAAAGCGTACTTGAGAAACAATTCGCCCGTTTCAAAAAGGCTCTTCCGGAAGTCACGCCCTATTACGCCATTAAGGCCAACCCAAACCCGAAGATCGTGAAGACCTTTGCGGAGCTCGGCGCAAGCTTCGATGTGGCAAGTGCCTCAGAAATGAAATCGGTCCTGAAACACGGCGTCTCCCCGGCGCGCATCATTTTTGCCAACACCATCAAATCCAAAGAAGACCTCATTACGGCCCGCCGGCGGCGGGTGCGTCTCATGACGTTCGATAACGAAGCCGAGCTTTACAAGATCGCGGAGAATTTCCCCAAAGCGCATGTGATCGTCCGCATCAAGGTCGCGAATCGGGGGAGCGTGGTGCAGCTGTCGCTCAAATTCGGCGCGGAGCCGGACCAGGCCTTCTATCTTCTGCGGAAAGCAAAGAACCTCGGGCTGGTACCGAAGGGCGTGAGCTTTCATGTCGGGTCGCAATCCACGAACGTGGAGAATTACCTCCAGGCGCTGGAGTTGACGGCGAATATTTTCCGGGAGGCGAAGGAGAACGATATGCCGCTTAAGATAGTCGATATCGGCGGCGGGTTCCCGATCCAGCACTTTGAAAATGAGATCGGTATCAATTTCGAGCGCATGGCTGCCGAGATCCGCAAACAGATGAAGGCTCTTTTTTCAAAACAGGTCGAGTTTATCGCGGAGCCGGGCCGTTTTTTTGCCGGTCCCGCGGGGATCCTTGTGACGCAGGTGATCGGCCGTGCGTTCCGTGATAACCAGAACTTTTATTATTTGAATGATGGTGTTTATCAGGATTTCTCCGGAATGGTCTTCGATCATTGCAAATACGAGTTCAAGACCCTGCGGCGCGGGGCCAAGTACAAGAGTACGCTCGCCGGACCCACCTGCGATTCTTTTGATATCCTCTCCAATAACGAAGAACTTCCCGAACTTTGTGCCGGCGACGTGGTCTACGCCAAGCAGATCGGCGCCTATTCCTGCGCCAGCGCCGTCCCCAATTTTAACGGCTTTGAACCTGCTCGAATTATATTAGTATAATTCGAACGGGAAACGGGGAACGAAAAAGTTTTTTCGGCTGGCGTTCCCCGTTCCCTGGGTTTGTATTGCGTTCCCCATTGCCCGTTTGCCATTCCCCGAGCTTCTCTTACGTTTCCCGTTGTCCAAAAAGGGGACAGGCATTAAGAAATTGCCTGCCCCCTTTTTGTTCCCCGTTTCCAGGTTCTTTGATACAATACGCCCGCTTCTATCCCGACTTTTATGTTCTTTTTATCTAGGATAGTCGGGATTGCCCCAATTTCCACTTCGTGAAAATTGACAGGGATTGGGACTAACCAAAAGACTGGCAAACAGTTACCTATGAAAAACTCTATACCTTTCTACAAAATGGTCGCGTCGGGGAACGATTTTGTGGTGGTGGATAACCGCCGCGGAATCGTGAAGGACGCGGTCGCCTTTACCCGGGAGATCTGCCGCCCGCACCAGGGCGTCGGGGCGGACGGGGTCCTGCTTTTTGAGAACTCCAAGAAGGCGAATTTCAAGATGCGGATCCTCAATCTGGACGGGTCGGAGGCCGCAGCCTGCGGGAACGGGTTCCGCTGCATCGCGCTCTATGCCTATGAGATCTTGAAATATTCCTCGCGCATGAATTTTGAGTCCGGGTCCGGGCTGATCGAGGCCGAGGTCGGGCAGAAGGACCAGATCAGGGTCCAACTTATCAAACCGCGTGTATTCGAGATGGAGGGAGTTATCGAAGTGCGAAAGCACCGTCTCCATTACGCGTTCCTTGATACCGGAGTGCCGCATGTGGTGATCTTCGTGGAAGGCCTTGAAAAGGTCGAGGTTTTTGAGACCGGCAAGGCGATCCGCCATCATACGCATTTCCAGCCGTTCGGCACGAACGTGAATTTTGTGGAAGTGAAAAGCAAGAAGGAGATCACGGTCCGGACCTATGAGCGAGGCGTGGAGAACGAAACGCTCGCGTGCGGCACCGGTGCTACGGCGTCGGCGGTTGTGAGCGTGCTCAAGGGTTATACGGAGCCACCCGTTAATATAATGACGAAAAGCGGCGAAAAGCTCCGGATCGATATGCAGAGAAAAGGCAATGAGATCACGAAAGTCTTTTTAGAAGGCAAAGCTCAATTCGTCTATAAAGGGGAATATTATTCCTAAAAGGGTTCCCCTCTTTTTTAAAGAGGGGACAGAGGAGATTTTAAAAGCCCCCTTTATTCCCCCTTTTCTAAAGGGGGAGATCAAATGAAAGGTGTTCTATGAGCAAGAAAAAATCCGTTTTCGAAGGTTCGATGGTCGCGCTGGTCACGCCGTTCCGTAAGGGGAAGGTGGACGAAAAAGCGCTTAAAGGGCTCCTGGATTTCCATCTCAAGGAAGGTACGGACGTGATCGTTCCGTGCGGCACTACGGGCGAATCCGCCACGATGTCGCACCAAGAACATCGCAATACGATGACGTTCGTGGTGGAATATATCAACCACCGGATCCCGGTGATCTGCGGCTGCGGGTCAAACAATACGACCGAGGCCCTCGGTCTCGTGCAGCATGCCAAAAAGATCAAGGCCGACGGCGTGCTGGTCGTGACGCCTTATTACAATAAACCGACGCAGGAAGGCCTTTTCCTTCACTATCGATATCTTGCCAGCCGCGTGAACATCCCCATGGTGCTTTACAATGTGCCGGGTCGCACGGGTGTTTGCATTGCTCCCGAGACTGTGGCGAGACTTTCGAAGATCGACACGATCGTCGCCATCAAAGAAGCGAGCGGAAGTATGGACCAGGCGGATCAGATCATGCAGCTTTGCGACATGCCGGTCCTCTCGGGAGAG
>CAZPCF010000038.1:0-11945 GCA_964585045.1 uncultured bacterium | reverse complement strand
ATGAGCCTGGTGTACGGACGGGTCGAGGAAGCGGCGGAAGGCGGGCCTCACGACCTGCCGCTCCGGACGCTTTATACCGCAAAGGTCGATCTCGACGAGCGCGCGATATCGGTAAAATTCTACCTTCGCGACGGAAAGACCGATCCCGGGACCGGCCTCCCCGAGCTCATCTTCTCAAAACCCTTTGAATTTAAACTGAAAACAGAACAGCAAAAAACCTCCGAGAGCGGAACATCTTTAGAAAAAAAGTGACATGAAGAACGAAAAGATCCCGGCGCTTTTTTTGGCCGTCTTTATGGCGGCGGGCCAACCCCACATTGTTTTTGCGGAAGAATTAAAACCGGTCAAGCTGGCGGCGCCGCGAACGGAAAGCGGGAAGCCGCTGATGCAAGCGCTTGCGGAGCGGAAAAGTTCGCGCGAATTCAGTTCCGAAGCACTTCCCGCGCAAACGCTCTCGGACCTCTTGTGGGCGGCGAACGGGACCAATCGCCCCGACGGCCGCCGCACCGCCCCGTCCGCACATAACACGCAGGAGATCGATATTTATGTCGCGACGGCCGGCGGGCTTTACCTTTATGACGCGAAGGGGCATGAGCTTCTGCCGGTCCTCGCGGAGGACATCCGGAGCGCTGCCGGAAAACAATCCTTCGTTAAAGATGCGCCCGTGGGATTGATCTTTGTGGCGGACCTTTCCAAAACAAGGAACATGTCCGAAGAAGATGCCTCCTTTTACGCGGCGGCCGACACAGGTTACATCAGCCAGAACGTCTATTTGTATTGCGCCTCCGCCGGGCTTTCGACCGTGGCGCTCGGCTGGGTCGACAAACCCGGACTGGCCGGGGCCATGAAGCTGCGCCCCGACCAGCGCATTATCCTGACGCAGCCCGTCGGCTATCCCAAAAAGTAAAGCGGCATTCGTCACCACTCACCCGGTTAAGAACGGAGACATCTCATGAAACGCTGGCCGGTCTGGATCGCGCTCCTCTACGCGGCCACGCTTGTCGCTTTGACCGTTCCGGCGATGCGGCTGGTCTTCATTTTCCATAAAGAAGATCTGGGCGCGGCACCGCTTTTCGAAAGCTGGGAGTATTGGGCGTGGATCGTCATCCTGATGCTGAACCAGTGGGCGCTTTTGTCGCTTCCGGCCGATCTCGCGAATAAAAGGCCGGCGGGGAAGCGGTCGCTTGTCTTCCAGGTCACGGCGTCCGCCCTGTCCGCGGGGCTTTTGATCGCCGGGCTGGCGGTGAGCCTGAGCGAGGCCGTAAAAGGGGACGCGTCGTTCGGTCACACCGGTTGGATATTCTTCGGGGCCCTGGGGGTCTCGTGGCTTTTCTGGGCGCGTGTTTTCGCGGCCTGGGGCCGGAAGCTTGAAACCGGGGACCTCGTCAAGCGGACCTGCCGCACGCTTTTTAAGGGCAGCGTTCTCCAGCTTCTGGTGGTGGTGCCCTGCCATATCTATGTCCGCAGCAAAGACTATTGCTGCGCGGGGATCGGGACCGCGATCGGGCTTGCGTGCGGCCTGGCGGTGATGCTTGTTTCGTTCGGGCCCGGGGTCTTCTTTTTATACGCCGGGCAATGGAAGAAGACGAAGTCCGGCGGCGCCGGGAAAGACCTTCGGATCATTTAGAACGCCCCTAGACCAGGGACTGGTAGAGGGCGAGGGTTTTCCGGGCGATGGCGGGCCAGCTGAACATTTCGACCGCCCGCTTCCGGCCGGCCTTGCCCATTCGGACCCTGAGAGCGTCATGGGACATCAGGAAATTTATTTTTCCGGCGAGGTCCCTCGCGAATTTCTCCGGATCGACCGCTTCAAAGGGGCTTTCCTTTTGCTGACGGACCGGGACAAGGAAGCCCGTTTCCTCGTGGACGACCACCTCCCTGATGCCGCCGACGGCGCTTGCGACCACCGCGGTCTCGCAGGCCATGGCCTCCAGGTTGATGATGCCGAAGGGCTCATAGATCGAAGGGCAGCAGAACAGGGCGGCATGGGAATAAAGGGCGATCTTGTCCGGGACCGGGAGCATCTCCTGGATCCAAATGACGGCCCCCCGTTTTTGCTGCGCCTCGAGGACCAGGGCCTTCATTTCTTCCGCGATCTGGGGAGTGTCGGGAGCGCCGGCGCAAAGGACGATCTGGAACCCCGGGTCAAGATGCCGGACCGCCTGGACCAGGTGAAGGATCCCTTTTTGCCGGGTGATCCGGCCCACAAAGAGAACGAAGGGTTTGGACGGGTCCACGCCTAACCGCGTGAGCGTTTCCGGGCTTTTGACGGGCCTGTACTCTTCCGTATCGATCCCGTTATAAATGACGTGGACCTTTTTTCCGTCGATACCGAAAAGCCGGACAATGTCCTCCTTGGTCTTTTTGGAAACGGCGATCACGGCATCGGCAAGCCCGAGGGCGGTCCTCTCCACCCAGCAGCTGAAATCATAGCCGCCGGCAAGCTGTTCGCGTTTCCACGGACGCAGGGGTTCGAGGGAGTGAACGGTGACGACAAGGGGGATGGAATAATTCAGTTTGGCAAGGATGCCCCCGAAGTGCGTGTACCAGGTATGGACGTGGACGATGTCCGCGTCCACGGGCAGGGTATTGAAATCAAGGCAGCGCTGCAGCGCCCCGAAGACGATCTTCAGAGGGGGAGGCGCCTCATTCTTCCGCCCGTCCGGCCCGAAGCCGGTCACGGAGAGCGGTTTTCCCGGCTGGTTCTGGTCCCCGAAACAGCGGACGTCCACCTCGCAAAGCTTCGCCAATTCGCGGCTCAGGTAGGCGACATGGACCCCGGCGCCTCCGTAAATATTAGGCGGGTACTCATTGGTGAGGAGCAGGGTCTTCATGCCCGGCATCATATAACATTTCGGGGACTTAGAAAATAGTAAATCCGCCCCCAGGCCCGGAGGGCAGCGCATCCGCGCGCCAAGCAGCGTGGCGTGGCACCTATTTACCTATTTATTACGGGTGAAAGCCAATCCGGCGCTTGGGCTTTTCGGGGATAGGGAACGGGACCGGATCGACCCAGATCGTTGATATGCAATCAACGGGCTTCCGTTGTTCCATGAGTTCCTCAAGACGAAGAGTCCTCTCCCGCCGTTTCGATCTCCTGCGAATTGACTTCCTGCGCTTAAGATTGCTATTCGTCATTTATTTATCCTTCTCAGGCCAGGAGATTAAGGATTACTTTGATCATGGAGTCTTTTTCAGAGGGACGACTTGCCGCGATCATCAGGGTCAGGGCCACGAGGGCGGTCTCATCAATGCGTTTGGTACCGTCGTTGCGGGTCAGAAGGCCGTTCTCTTCAAGAAAGCAGATAAAGATCGCTGCGGCAATGCGTTTATTGCCGTCCACAAAGCTGTGGTTCTTGGTAACAAAATAAAGAAGGTGAGCGGCCTTTTCCTGAACGGTCGAATAAAGTTCTTTTTTGCCGAAAGTCTGATAGATGGTATTGATCGAGCTTTTAAATCCGTGGTCTTTTTCCCGGCCCATGAGCGCGGAACCGCCGAACTTCCGTTTCAAACTTTCAATGATCTTGCGGGCTTTTTCATAGGTAAGCCGGTACTTTCCATGCTGCATGCCTTTCGGCACCGGGAGACGCTCATGATCAAAGTCATCGAGGAGATCCAAAGCCCGGGCATATTCCGCGATCACTTTGGCGATCCCCCGGGTTTCCGCTGAAAGCTCCTTGATCTGAAGGATATTGCCGACCAAGGCCACTGCTTTTTGAAGCTCGCGGTATCTGATCTGGTCTGTTTTTAGCCGTTTCTCATTGATCGTATAGCCGTCCACAAGATGCTTTTTAAGCACGCTTGTCGCCCAAATGCGGAATTGGGTAGCCTTGGTGGAATTAACCCGATAGCCAACTGAGATAATGGCATCTAAATTATAAAACTTGGTTTTATAAACTTTCCCATCTTCGGCAGTATGTTCCAAAATGGAACATACTGAAGCTTCCTCTAACTCTTTGGATTTAAAGATGTTGGAGAGATGCTTGGTCATTGCCGGCCTTTGTGTTCCAAAAAGAGAAGCCATCTGTTCTTGCGTGAGCCACGCCGTATCTTTTTCGAGGCGGACTTCAAGCCTGCCTTTATATAAAGCGATATTACTTTGTTGCATTCCGTTTTTTTCGTCCATGTTAGACCTTTTTACTTTTCGTGGAGACTTTGCGGCTGATCTTGCGGGCCTCGTACAGGGTTTCGGGTTCGCTGATCTTACTTGAGGACATCATCTGGTTCATCTTGTCCATCATCAGGGTCTTTTGATAAATGGCTTGCCTCGCGACTTCGGACCAATTGATCTCCTTGAAATGGTCCATTCTCGCCTTCAGGTCCGCCGGTATCGAAAGTGTCATGTTGGGCATAACTTCCTCCTTTTTCCTGATATAAGTATATTATGTGTATACACATATTGCAAGTAAAGTACGGGATTGTCATTGCGCGCCGACTCGATGTTTCGGCGTTTCGATGTTTTATATCGCCTCCGTGTGGGGTCTATCGCACCTGTGGTGTCCAGAAGCCCCCGGGGGGAGCCCTTGTGCCGAAGCTTAGGGGACGGGCAATCTTTCAATGCCTGTCCCCAAAAAGGTGACTGTCACCTTTTTTTTGAGGCCGTTTTAAAAGGCCCGTGCGCGGAGCGAAAAAACCGGTTCCCAAAGGCGAACGAACAAACTAATATACCCCTGATGCGTACAAAGAAGAACACAGCCATCCTTGCCGCGGCCATTTTTCTGCTGAACGCGGCCGTTTTTGCGGAAGAGCCGGCCCCGGGCCCCAAGGCCGCGCCCCCAACAATGACCTTTCTGGATTGTTATCAAAAGGTCCTCGCGCATTATCCCTCTCTCAAAAAAAGGTATGAAAAACTGGAGCAGGCGAGAGCGGAACGGAACATCGCGATCGCCGATCTTTTTCCCCGCGTTCAGGGCGTTTTTTCCATGACCACGACCGACGACCCAGTGGGCGTCTTCGGCGATCTGTTAAGGCAGGAAGCTTTCACCGAGAACAATTTCGAGCTGAACTCCCTGAACAGCCCGCGCCACCGGACGAATTATCACTTCGGGATCGAAGGGGACATGCTGCTTTTCGACTCCTTCAACACGATCTCCAAGATCCGTTCCGCGCGCCGGCTCGTGAAGTCCGCGGGCCTGGAAGAGGACTTCACCGAAATGGAGGCCGGGATCGTGGCCCTTGAAAGCTACCTCGGCATTCTGCTTGCCCGGGAGATCCTCGATATCGTGACGAAGATCAAAAGCGAAAGCGACACGGACCTCCGGCAAGCCGAAGACCTCAATCAAAAAGGCATGATCCTGGGCGCGGATTTCTACGGCGCCAAAGTCATCGCCGCGGGGATCGAGCGGGAGCAGAACCGGACCAGGGCGCTGCTCAAAAGCTCCGTCATGCTGATGAACATTCTTATGGGCGAGGACCCCGAACTTGTCTGGGACGCGGGAGGGAAACTTCCGGCATTTGTGCAAGACCAGGGGGAACTCCGCTCCTGGATCGCGCAGGCCTACCAGCAGCGCAAAGACCTCGCGGCCCTGGACCAGATGATCGACGCCCAGCGCATCGAATCCCTGCGCCAGAAGACCTCGATGCTCCCGCGATTCTACGGCTTCGGCAGTTTGGACAAAGACAGCCACGACTGGCGCTCCGGCGGCGACAACTTCACCGTGGGCTTCAAGGGGACGATGGATTTTTTTGACCCGGCGTATCCGGGGCGTATCAAGGAAGCAAAGCACCGGTATGAGGAACTCAAAGTAGACCGGCAAGCGCTCCGGGACCAGATCGTCAAAGAGCTCGTCGGGGAATTGGCCCGGTATGAGACCGTTGTCGCGGACCATCCGGTCCTTAAACAAGCTTCAGAGGACGCCAAACAGGCGAGCGAACTGACCGCGAAACTTTACCGGGAGGGGCGCAAATCCATCGCGGACCTTCTTGAAATGCGGCGGGCCCTTCTTGAGACCGCGGCCGGATTGGAACAGACCCTTTTTGCCCTTGAACTCGAATACGCAAAACTCCTTTTCCTTTCCGGCAAGCTGGATGAAGACGGTCTTCATCAGGTGAACACGAGGCTGAAGGGATAGGACACCTTCCTGCAACACCCGGCGCGTACACGCCGGGCGTATAGCGGGTAAATATTATTGGGAACGCCAATGGCAACGCACCACTCGGACTTTATCAGCAACACCGTCAGCTACTTCGCAAAGTCGAAGATCACCCCGCTCATCATCCTCGCGTCCTTCATCATCGGTTTTTTCGCGGTCATCAACCTGCCGCGGGAAGAAGAACCGCAGATCTCGGTCCCGATGTTCGACATTTTCGTTTCGTACCCGGGCGCGGACTCCAAAGAGGTCGAGCAGCGCATTGTGAACCTCGGCGAGCGAAAGCTCTGGGAGATCCCGGGCGTCGAATATATTTATTCCACGATCGAGCCTGAAGGCGCGCTTATCGTTGTCCGTTTCAAGGTCGGGGAGAACGTCGAAAAGAGCCTGATCAAGCTTTATACGAAGGTTTATTCCAACCTGGATTTCCTGCCGCTCGGCGCGACGCAGCCCTTCATTAAGGTCCGCTCGATCGACGATGTGCCGATCCTCACGCTTACGTTCTACGGCAAGGACAAGGACCCCGTCGCGCTCCGGAGGACCGTGGCGAACGCGCAGAACATCGTCAACGCCATCCCGGACGTCTCGGACACTCAGATCACGGGAGGCCGCAAGCGCCAGTTCCAGGTCTTTTTTGATGAAGAAAAATTAAAAGCGCGGCTCCTCAACCCGCTTGAGATCGCCCGGATCATCCGGTCCGCGAACGTGAAGCGGGGCGCCGGGCACCTGGAAAGCACGCCCGTCCTTGAGGCCGTTGAAGCGAACTCGTTCTTCCGGACAAAGGCCGATCTTGAGGGCCTTGTGATCGGCGTAAGCGCGGGAAGCGTGGTGACCTTAAAAGACGTCGCAAGGGTTGTGGACGGACCGGATGAGGAGGAACGGGCGGCGGAGATATTCTTCGGGCCGGCCTCCGGGGCCAAAGACCCGGGCCCGTTCGAGGCCGTGACGCTCTCGATCTCAAAGCGCAAAGGCGCGAACGCGGCGCATCTTTCGGAAGTGATCCTGCGCGCGATCAAAGAGCTCCCAAAAGCGACGCTCCCGGCGGACATCAAAATAGTCGTGACGCGTGATTACGGCGAGACCGCGAAAGAAAAATCCGACGAACTCCTTTTCCATATGGCCCTCGCGGTGTTCGGAGTGAGCCTTCTGATCGCCTGGTCGCTCGGGATCCGGGAGTCCGGCGTGGTGGCGATCGCGATCCCGATGACGCTTGCCCTGACGCTCGCGACATTTTATTTTCTCGGGTTCACTTTGAACCGCATCACGCTTTTCGCGCTGATCTTTTCGATTGGTATCCTGGTCGACGACCCGATCGTGGACGTCGAAAATATCGTCCGCCATCTCCGTCTGCCGGACAATAAAGGAAAGTCCATACTCGACATCACCATAGAAGCCGTCAATGAGGTCCGGAGCCCGCTCATCCTTGCGACGCTTACCGTGATCGCGGCGATCCTTCCCATGGCGTTCGTGCGCGGGCTTATGGGGCCTTACATGAGGCCGATCCCGATCGGCGCAAGCGCGGCCATGATGTTCTCGATGTTCGTGGCCTTTGTCGCGACGCCATGGGCCGCTTACCAGATCCTCGGCCGGGCGTTCGCCCAAGGAAAGCTCAAGGCCCACCATGAGGGAGAGAAAGAGGACTTCCTGACGCGCCTTTACCGATCCTATATGGGCCCGCTTATCCGGAACCCCAAAGTGCGGCGGGTATTCCTGTGGGCCCTCGGGGGGATGCTGGCCGCGGCCGTCATGCTGGTCCCTCTCAAGCTCGTGCGGATGAAAATGCTCCCGTTCGACAACAAGAACGAATTCCAGGTCATATTGAACATGCCCGGCGGGACCCCGGCCCCGAAAACGCGCGAAGCGATCACCGAGATCACGGACTACCTCTTGAAGGTCCCGGAAGTGAAAGACATCGAGATGTACGTCGGTTCGGCCGCGCCGTATAACTTTAACGGGCTCGTGCGCCATTATTTCCTCCGTTCGAAGCCGGACCAGGCGGACCTTCAGGTGAACCTTGCCGGGAAGCACCAAAGGAAGCGGCAAAGCCACGATATCGCGAAAGCGGTCCGCCCGAAGATCCACGAGATCGTGAAAAAATACGGCGGCCATGTTCAGGTCGCCGAGATCCCGCCCGGCCCGCCCGTGCTTTCCACGTTGGTCCTCGAGATCTATGGCCCTACCCTGGAGGGGCAAAATGAACTTGCCGGGAAGATCGAAAAACTTCTTTCAGAGAGCGAAGGCATGACGGACATCGACACCTATGTCCGGTCGCCGGAGAAGCTCATGCGCCTGAGGGTCAATACGGAGAAGGCGTCCTTGAACGGCATCCCGGTGGAACAGATCGCGGAGGCCATTTCGACCGCGGTCGGGGGGAAGATCGTGGACCTCGCGCACCTTTCCGAAGAATACGAACCGGTCGAGATCATCCTGCGCCTGCCCAAAGAAAAACGCGCGACGCTTGAGGGCGTTCTCAACATGACGCTCCTTTCGCGTTACGGGAACCCGATCCCGGTGCGGGACCTTGTGGACATCGAGCAAGACACCAAAGACCGCGCGATCTTTCATAAGAACCTGATGCGGGTCTCGTACGTGATCGCGGACGTGGCGGGAAAATTCGAGAGCCCGGCCTACGCGATCCTGAAGCTCAAAAAAGAGGTCGCGAAAATGCCGGCCCCCGGGAACCACGAGGGCCAAAAGAAGCTCGACCAGCTCTTCAACGGCCAGCCGGACGCGACGGACCGGTGGACGGTCAAGTGGGACGGGGAGTGGCAGATCACCTACGAAGTGTTCCGCGATCTCGGGATCGCTTTTGTGTTCGTGCTTCTTCTGATCTACGTGCTCGTGGTCGGATGGTTCCAGTCGTTCAAGACGCCCTGGATCATCATGCTGCCGATCCCGCTCACCCTGATCGGTATTTTGCCGGCGCACTGGCTCGGCGGCGTGTTCTTCACGGCGACCTCCATGATCGGCATGATCGCCGGGGCGGGGATCGTGGTCCGCAATTCCATCATCCTGGTCGACTTCATCGAACTCCGGCGCGCGGAGGGCATGCCCCTTGAGGAGGCCGTGATCGACGCCGGAGTAAAACGGTTCCGGCCGATGCTCCTGACGGCCGCGGCCGTGGTGGTCGGCGCGTCGGTGATCCTTTTTGACCCTATTTTTCAGGGGCTCGCGGTGGCGCTCATGGCGGGAGAGATCGCCTCCACCCTTCTTTCCCGCACCGCCGTTCCGGTCTTTTATTATATGATGGCGAACAAAGGGGCAAAGGCCCCTTTGCGCTCAACGGGCAACGGTCAACGTACAACGTAAAAACTTTTGAACAAGAACGTTGCACGTGGCGCGTGGCGCAACAGAAGGGAAGATCATGACCCCGGAAAAATACGTCCGCATCATTGCGGGGGTTTTTATTCTTTCCTTCTTAGCAAGCCCCTGCCGCGCCGCTGACCCGCTCACCGCCATTGATGTTCTGCTTGAGCCCGACGATACCATGCTTGTACAAGCTAAGGCGGACAATGCCCGCCTCCTGAAGGACTGTCCCGGTGGTTTTGCCCTGGATGTGACGCACATTCCGCATATCTCGGTCTTTCAGTGCTATGTTCGCGCACAAGACCTCGACAAGGTTTCCGCTGCAGTGAAACGGGTGGTCGATGCCCAGAAACTCGCCGGGATGGAGCTGGAGGCGACCGGTTATTTCTACATTCCATGGCAAGGGCAGGAGCTGGCCGGGATCACCGTCGCGCCAACGCCGAAGCTGCTGAAGTATCAGGAGGCGATCATCGCCGCTGTTGCGCCCTTTACCGCAAAGAACGGGACCATCGCAGCTTTTGTCCCAAACGAAGACGGCACACCCTCCGACGAGAGAATAGCGGCCTATGTCAACACCTTCATCCCGCAGCACGCCGGGAAGAATTACGGCCCGCATGTCACCATCGGGATCGGCAGGGAGAACCTCCTCAAAGAGATGGCGGCCGCACCTTATGTCCCGTTCACCTTCAAGATCAAGAGCGCCGGTGTTTACCAGCTCGGAGATTTCGGGACCGCCAGAAGGAAGATCTGGACTTCGGCAGAAGCTGACCCCTCACCGTCACCCGTGTAGTCGACGGCGATACCCTGATCTAACACCCGGTGCCGGAAGGCACACGACGCCGGGTGTTGAGGGGGCGCTCTCCGACGAAGCCGCGGTGAACCTTGTCACTTGTCCTGAGCAGGGTCGAAGGAGCCGCCCTCCCGTTATGGCGGAACACCGGGCAGGGAATAAATTTGCCCGGGCGGCGACAGATGTTTTGCATCTCCGTAAAAAATGCGTATAATAACGCCCCTTAAGCGCCCGCCCTGATCCTTATGGATGTTTCCGGGTGATCAGGACCGGTCGCAAACAGGCTTTTATCAAAAGAAAATCAATGCAGTTTGCGCCCGTCGCCCAACTGGATAGAGCGTCGCACTACGGATGCGAAGGTTGCAGGTTCGAATCCTGCCGGGCGCGCTTGTTCTCTATGAACAAGCACGGCATCGTCGAAGCCTCATGATGGCTTCGCACGATGACCGCGTTTTAAAAAGCATCGGGACACAAGTCCCGGTGCTTTTTTTATTATGGGGAGGTTGGCACAAAAACAGGTGACAGTCACCAAAGAGGTGACAGTCACCTGAACTCAAAAACAGGTGACAGTCACCAAAGAGGTGACAGTCACCTGAACTCATGGAAGGCTCCGTACGGCAAGGCGTTTTTAAAAAGGCGTCCTCCGGAAGAGGGGGGCGCTTTTTTTATTTTAGAGCGGCTTCAAACAGCAGCTCCGGTTTCAATCTCATCATTGAATGAAAACCGGGACCACACCGGGAGGCTTTGATCTTGGCCCATGAAAAACGGCGTTATTTTCCGAATTAATAGTAAATTTGTTTTGAAAGAGCAAAACGCTATAATGAGCACACACAATAAGGCCATTTAAATGACGGAAGATGCCCCGGAACACAAAAAGAAAAAGGCCGTTTTTTTTGACAGGGACGGCGTGTTGGTCCGCTCCGTCCTGCGCGGCGGAAAAACGGCGACGCCCCTGTCTTTGGAGGAATTTGAGATAGAGCCCGGAGCGGACGGACTTGCAAAAAAACTACATGAAAAGGGTTTTTGGGTCTTCGTGGTGACGAATCAGCCGGATGTTGCGCGAGGAAAACTGGACGCCAAGATCCTGGAAAGAATGCACGAACGCCTTCTGAAACATATGGGCGGGAAAGAGGTCCTGAACGACATTTATGTTTGTCCTCACGACAGCGAGGACGGCTGTGATTGCCGCAAGCCGAAACCGGGGATGCTACTGCGCGCATCGTCGGAGTGGGGGCTTGACCTGAACAAAAGTTTTATCATAGGGGATCATGCGCGGGACATCGGTGCCGGCAAAGCCGCGGGATGCAGGACCGTATTAATCCGGAAGGATTATAATCAAGGCGTGGAAGCGGATGAGACCGCAAGCGATCTTGAAGAGGCTGTCCGCAAAGTGATCGCGACTGACGGGACTTGAATAGATCTGTTCCGGGGAAAGAATAAAAAGGACGGTTTTACAAGACGTCTTTTTTCCGGAAAAGGGGAGAATAAGGGTTTGCCGTAACGGCGCAGACCGTGACCCCATCGACCCTGACCTCAAAAAGCGTGTTTGGAGGCGGCCACTTTCCTCCACGAAGATCCTGAAGGGTTTGCTGGCGGAGCAGGATAATGCCGTAGTCCCAATCAGAAAGGGCGCCCGCGCCATGGGGATAGTGAATGTTCATATAACGGAACTGCCAGGAACGCAAGTGTTGGTCCGGATAAAGATAGGGAAAATAACGCGAACCCAGCTTTTCGCGAAGAAAAGGATAAGTGGACATAAT
>CAZPCF010000037.1:0-11964 GCA_964585045.1 uncultured bacterium | reverse complement strand
GTGGACTTTCAGGATCTCTTCGCGACCCTTGATGTCCGGTCGCTCGATCACGACCTGACGGTCAAAACGTCCAGGCCTCAGAAGCGCGGGATCCAGGACATCCGGACGGTTCGTCGAAGCGATCAAGATCACGCCGATATGCGTATCAAATCCGTCCATTTCCACCAGAAGCGCGTTCAAAGTCTGTTCGCGCTCATCGTGCCCGCCACCGATCCCGGCAAAACGCTGGCGACCTACCGCATCGATCTCATCGATAAAAATGATCGCGCCTTTACCGCCCGCCTTGGCCGAACGTTTCGCCTGTTCAAAAAGATCCCGCACACGCGCGGCACCGACGCCCACGAACATCTCCACAAAATCCGAACCGCTGATGGAATAAAAAGGAACCTCGGCCTCGCCCGCCACCGCTTTCGCAAGAAGTGTTTTGCCCGTTCCAGGAGGCCCCATCAAAAGAACCCCTTTAGGGATTTTGCCGCCGAGTTTTTGGAACCGGGGCGGGTCCTTCAAAAATTCAATGATCTCCTGCAATTCTTCTTTGGCTTCATCTACGCCCGCAACATCCTTAAAAGTGATCGGACTTTTTTCCTTATCCACGAGCTTGGCGCGTGATTTCCCGAACGAAAAGACCTTGCCGCCGCCCTGCTGGACGCCGCGATAGACGAAGAACCAGAAAAATCCGATCAAGAGCAAGGTCGGAAAGATCCCCGCGAAGAAATTACGCCAAAAAGTTTGCGGCGGGCTGACTGAGAAATTCGCAACGTTCTTACGGATCAACGGAATAATATCAGGATCATTGTAGGGAATATGGACCTGGAAATAAGAAAGCGTAGTCAGCTTACCCTGCACCACATTGTCCACAAGTTCGCAGGAAAGGATCTCACCAGTCTCGGGATTGCGTTCGAGCATCCTGTAAAATTCGGAATAGCTAAGCTCTTTAAGCTCGAAACTTGGGAACACGAAGACTTGAAGGATAAGAAAGATCGCAAGAGGTACAAGAAAAAGGGCGATCAGACGCCTTCGGTCCGGCTCTCCCGGCTGAGGAGGCAGTTTCCGGCCGTTCTTGGGGCGCGGCACGTTCTTTTTTGGCTTGCTATTGACAGGAATCGTCATGGAACCCGTGGATCTCTGTTGTTTTTTTCAGAAAAAAGGAGCCGTAGTCTAGCATGGGGAATTGAAGATATCAAACCTGATTATGGACCTCACCACTTCCTGTAAATCATTATATTTTTGGAGGTTAGCGCGAAATCGATATCCTTGGGAAGCGACAAGCGGTAGCGGGGCCTTGCAAGCCCTTGGCGGATCCGCTCCCATGCTTCGAACGAAAGCCCGCTTTGTTTGTCTAGCTTCTTAAGAGCTTTTTCGACAACACGGAACTGAAGTGCTTGAGGAAATTTAAGAAAGACCGGGCGGCGGAGCTCTATTTTTTTTCCGTGGATTTTTTTGAATGTTTTTTCCCAGGCTTTTTCTTCAAGTTCTGCGATAAGAGCACTCTCCCCTGTCACGATCGAGGGAATACGTGACAGAGCCTCTGTAATCCGCGGATTAAACTCGCGACGCAAGACCGGCAACAGCTTATGGCGGATCCGGTTCCGGAGAAATTTCAAAGACTCATTGCTTTCGTCCTTCCGGTACGCGGATTTTTCCGTGCGGCAAAATACGAGGATTTCTTTTTTGGTAAAACCAAGAAGTGGACGGACGATCTCGACTTTCCCTATTCTCTGACATTCGCGGATCCCCTGAAGACCCCGCAGGCCCGTCCCTTGAAGGACCCGCATAAGCACGGTCTCGGCTTGATCGTCTTGGGTATGGGCAAAGGCGATCTTTGCATATTGTTTCGTGCAGGCAGTCCTCAGAAAAAAATCGTAGCGCATTTTGCGGGCGCATTCCTCGATCGAAGTTTTTGTCTTTTTCGCTTCCTGTTCCACGTTCCCCGTCCCCCGGAAAAAAGGAACCTTGAATTTCCGGGCCAGGTCTCTGACAAACCGCTCATCTTTTTTCCCGTCGACGGGCCGAAGCTGATGATTGAAATGGATCAAACCGAGCTTCCACGAGTGTCTCGCGGCAAGTGTTTGCAGGAGATAAAAAAGTGCGGTCGAATCCGGCCCGCCCGAACAGGCGACGAGGATTTTTTGATGCTTCTTGAAAAATCGTCTTTCCCGGAGATGTTTTTCGAACCGCGGAAAAAGGTTGTTTGGATTTTTTTTCATGAGGCTTCAAGACAACATCGTAACATTTGTTTTAAAGAAGACCTTCCTTTGGCCGTCTTGAAATATCGTTCCCGACGCTTCGCATCCGCACTACCGGAAAAAGCCTCGTAAAACAAGATCCGAAGAGGGCGTCCGGATCTCCTCGAGATAGCTTTGCCCGGCTGATGCTCTGAAAATCTTTTTTTGAGATCGGAGGTGAAACCGACGTAGGACTTCCTGTCTTTCAGACTTTCGAGTACGTAGGTGTGGAACATATCATGTTGGGGATGCCGCCCCGCACCTCATTGGGTGCGGGGCTGGCACAAACCCCACGTGGTTCGTGCCGGGGGCCAGGATTGAACTGGCGACCTAGGGCTTATGAGTCCCTCGCTCTAGCCAACTGAGCTACCCCGGCATAAAAATTTTTATCAAGGCAAAAAAAACGACTGAAATCGTGGGATGGGGGCGCCCCGCACCACGTTGGGTGCGGGGCTACCCTGAACCCAACGTGGTTCAGGGCGGTAATACTAGCACAGCTCCGCGCAAACGCACAAGTACGGTCGCGATCGCAAAGCAGGAATCTAAATCATTCTTTACAGCACTCTCTTCAAGGCGTAAACTGAACGCATGAAACAGAAGGTTTCTTCGAAATCGCCCGTCCAGCACTCTCCGGTTGAAAAAATTCAAGCAGACGCTATTATTTTCGACATCGACAATGTTCTCGTGGATACCCGTCAATCGTATCTCGAGGCTATTCGAAACACTGTAGAACTTTATCTGACGCACGGTCCCATCCCTTTTTTCAGCCGCTCCACCGGAGGAAAATTCCCGAGCCTTCTCACTCCGGAGGATGTGGACCAATTCAAGCTCTTGGGCGGGCTCAATGATGACTGGGACTGCTGCTACGGCCTGCTCGTCTACCTTTTGTCACTTCCGGTGAAGAACAGGACCCTTGAAGCGCTCAAGAAGTCGGTCGCGATCGAAAAGTTCGCCAAAAGCGTAAAGCAAAGACCGCTCAGGGTATCCGGTATCACCGCGCTTTTTGGCCGCCCCACGACCGTAACCATCGAAAAAGTGGCCCGTATCTTCCAGGAGGTTTACCTCGGTAAGGATATTTTTCCGCGCGTAACGATGAATAGAATGCGTTATTGGAAAAAACGCGGCCTGATCCATCGCGAAAAACTTGTTTTTAAGCGTCCGATCCTGGAAAAACTTAAAAGCCACGGCTTGAAGCTCGGGATCGCAACCGGTCGACCCCTCTATGAAGCTTCCCACGCGCTCAAGCATTTCGGCATCGCCGACCTCTTTGACGCCATGACGACCATGGATGACGTCAAAAAAGAAGAACGGGAGAAAAAAGAATCCCTTCGCAAACCCCATCCCTTTTCCATTCTCAAGACCGCGCAAGCCCTTGGCGCAAAAAAGAAATTTCTCTATGTGGGCGATCTTCCGGACGACGTTCTCGCCGCGAACCGCGCGAAATCCTCCCTTTCGATCCGTTCTGTCGCTTTTCCAATGCTCGCCGCCAACCCTTTCCAGGCCGCAAAAGAACTTGAGTCCGTCAAACCCGATTTTTTTATCAGGACCCCCGCCGATCTTTGCCGGCTTCTGAAGATCTGACCCTTTTTTTGACTCTTCGATTGCATTTCGAAGATCGCAACGCTATCCTTGTCTTGTATTCTTTTCTTAAACGGTGACATGCTGATTTTTATTCAAAATTAATAGTAATCAGTATAGTCCCAACCACCTTTAAATTTTTCATAGGTTCGGACAAGGATCGCCCCAATTTCCGTCCAAGTCTTTTTTAAAATGATGGCGACTTGGACGGCACCGATTACCTTTGTTTTTAAATAAAAGAGAATCAGTGCCGTTGAAATTGATCGGAGTTGGGACTAGAATCCCTCAAACGCTTAAAAACATTTTCCGTTTTTTCTGAAAAGATCGATACCGGGGAGACCATGAAACCATTCGTAGCAGGTTTTTTTTTCCTATGGACCTTTTCCGCGTCCACCTCCCTCTGGGGCCAATCCCAGGACGCTTCACTGACTGCGGATGAACTGGGCTGTCTTCAGAAAATGATCTTCTTCAACGAGTGTTCGGGGCGCACGGAACGAATGGTCGCCTGGAACGCCGATGAAGATTTTCCCTCGTTCGGACTTGGGCATTTCATCTGGTACCCCAAAGGGAAGAAAGGCCCTTATCAAGCCACGTTCCCAGAATTTCTCTCTTTCTTGGAGGCTCAAAAAACGGAGATCCCTGCGTGGATCCAGGCCTTGCCGACACGGGAAGCGCCGTGGCAGAGTCGCGAAGAGTTCTTGAGCGATCTTTCGAGCGAACGCATGGCCCTTCTGAAAAATTTCCTGGACCAAACCCAAGGGCTCCAAACCCAATTCATTATTCACAGGGTCAAAGGGATCCTTCCCCGGGTGCTGGCGGCGATCCCGGAAGAAAAACGACCCGGGATCGAACTGAAATTCAATGAGATCGCGGATGCGCCCAAGGGGATGTTTGCTTTGATCGATTATGTGAATTTCAAAGGCGAAGGCATCCTTGAAACCGAAAGGTCCCAAGGGCAAGGCTGGGGGCTGCTTCAAGTTCTGGAAGAAATGCGAACCCCCGAAGAAAAAGAGGACGCGTTGAAAGAATTCGTCCGGGCGGCAAAAAAGGTCCTTGAGAACCGGGTTAAGAACGCCCCGCCTGAAAAAGATTGCTCCAAACGCCTTAAAGGCTGGAAGAACCGGGTTAAGAATTATCTGAAGATAAAATGCTAGCAGAGTGCTAGGAAAGAACGGCTTTGCGGAGAAGGATCACCCCGACCCCTATCAAAAGAATATTCGGGAGCCAAAGACTGATCATGGGTGGCAGCCCCCCGCGTGACGCGAGGGCTTGGGCTATGGCGAAAAGAATATAATAAATACTGGTCGCGGCCATGGAGATCCCGAAACTGATCACCACTTCCCCGCGCTTGACGATCGTCGCGATCGGAATGCCGATAAAAACGAACACCAGAGAGCCGAATGCGAACGCGATCCTCTGATGGAAGACCGTCCAGAGAGCGCGGCGTTCTTTTTTCTCAGCCTTCCCGGTCTTTTCGGAAACATCCACAAGGATCTCAGCTAAGGTCATATCTTTTTTCTTTTTGCCCATCTTGCGAATATCATCTTCATCCATCGTCGGGAACTTGTAGGTCTTAAACTGAACGGATTGAATTCCCTTATCCTGTGATTCTGAGACACTCCCGTTGAAAAGCTGGACCTCCAGCTGCCCGGTGTTCGGATCCATCGCGATCTTGCCGCTTTCCGCAACAATCGTCCTTACGGGATTTTCCGAATCCACGCCTTCATGAGCCACAATATCTTTCATTTCGTTCCCCTCGACGCGTTTCGCGAGAAAAAGAATGCTGGAACTGATCCTCACAAAGCGGCCCGGCTCGATCAACGCCATCGGATGTTGCATGATCATTTTCTTGGTCGCGCGACGAAGTTCATAACGGGCAGGCGGCCCGACCTGGTCATTAAAAACAAACATGAGAATACTTAGCGCGAAACCCAGAATGATCGGCGGCATCATGAATTTCAGCGGATGCACCCCGCAGGCTTTCATGGCGCGGAATTCATTGTGCTGCGAAAAACTTCCGAACACGATCAGGACTCCCGTAAGGAGGCTCATCGGCGCGGTATAGCTGACGATCGAAGGTATGATGAGCAGCATGACGTAGAGCGTCTGCGTAAACGGAACCCCGCGGCCAATGATCATATCCGCCGCTTTTACAAGATACCCTGCCATAAAAATAAAGCTGAGGACCGTGAAGCAAAGGAGGCACGGCAGAAGCAGCTCTTTCAGGACATAACGTTGGAGAATTTTCATTTTGAATGGTTTCTCAGGAGTTGTATGCGCACGAATGGGCGTATTGTATCAAAGAAACAGGGAATGGGAAACGGCAAACGCCCACGTTATTTGTTCCACGTTTTCCGTCAAGACGTTTTGTCCTCATCCCCGGTGGGGTCCATGTTCCCCGCTATATTCCCCAACCCGGAAGAACGGACCTGGCTTACGAATTCTTCCGGCGCAACAAAACCATTCATGCGAAGGCTCGGGACCTCCAGACCTTTCTCATTCAGAAAAATGATCGTGGGAACACCAAACACATCGAATCGGCGTATTGCCTCACGGGCCTCATCGGTATCCATGGAAGTAGTGTCGATCTTGATCTTGCGAAATTTTTGCAGCGCTTGAACGACCTTTGAATCCGAATAGGTGAACTGATCGAGTTCGTGGCACGGGATGCACCAATCCGCATAAAAGTCGAGGATCGCCGGCTGTCCTAAAACACTGGCTTCTTCAAGGATCCCGGCGTGATATTTTTCCCATTCGACCCCGGTCGTAGGAGTGAAAAAAAAGAACAGGCCGATCGCTACGGCGAGAGTCCCCAGTATCCATTGAAATACGAAAAATTTTCTCGCAAGCCGAGCAGAGCGCTCAATCCACCCAAGATAAAGACCGCCTGCCACGAATGCCCCCGGCACGATCCACTTCAGGAACGACCACTTAAAAGCGATCGCGACATAAAATATCCCGAACGTCAAAAGCACCACGCCCATGAGGCGCTCGAACCAGACAAGCCACGCTCCCGACTTCGGTAGCTTTGAGAGGAGTCCGGAATAGGTCCCGAGTACAAGGTAAGGTAATCCGAGCCCGAGCGCCATGACAAAGAAAAGCGAAAAACCGAAAACCATGTCCTGTTGCACGCTTACGAAAGCAAGGAGTGCCAACACGGCAGGCCCCATGCACGGCGCCGCAACGATTCCAACCAAAAGCCCTGAAACAAAGAAAGTGAGGAGGGCACCTTTGGCCGCTCCTTGATAAGATGGCGTAAGCCATGAAGGAAGCCGGAATTGATAAAGCCCGAGCATGCTGAATGCGAGGCCTATGACCAGGATCCCGGTCGTGAGCTGCACCCAAAAATTCTGGAGCCATTCACCAAAAAAACTCCCGGTCACAGCCGCCACAAGCCCGAGGACGCTGTACATGGTCACCATGCCGAGCACATATGCCAATGCCTTCACGAACGCGCGGCCATGGGATTCATGCTCCGCCCTCCTAAAAAGCGCGATCGTGATGGACAGCATGGGATAGACACACGGCGTCAGGTTCAGGCCAAGGCCCAGGAAGAACACGCTTATAAAAATGAACGGCGAATCAACAAAGTTGGTCATGATTAGATTCCGTATGGTCCAAGCGCAACGCACTACGCGCAACGCGCAACGAATTCGTTTTAAGTCTTAACGTTGTGCGTTGACCGTTGAGCGTTGTGCAAATCAAAAGAGACTCGTTGGAAAATCGGTTTTGGGCGCGGTTTTTTTCCGCAGGAATTCCGCAGTCGCCTGTTCCCAGTTCACCGGGATCTCGTAAGTCTTAAAATCCCAGGTTGAAGTAAAATAGATCTTCCCTTCGCGGCAGCCGTATTCGTAGATGTTTTTCGTCAGGCGTACGTCATCTAGGCAATATTTTTTAAGCTCTTCCATGCGGCCTTCTTTAAAAAGCACGAGCGCCTCCGCCCCGTCGCCGGACTTCCCTTCCTTCACGGTTGCGCGCGCCACGCTGTCAAGGCTCGCCCGGTGTCCGCGCGCTTTTTCGATATCATCCAAAAGATCAAGAACGGGGAATTGGTCGACTGTTTTAAAAAGATACGGCTGAAGCACCGCCATATCGAAGCGCCGGATATTGAACCCGACAAGAAGATCCGCTGTCTGAAGCCTCTGCTCGAACTTCACCATCTCTTTTTCTTCGTAGGACGCATACTCGCCCGATAGATAATCGTAGACGCAGACCACCGAGACCTTGAGTTTCGATAGGCTCATCGCCTTTGACTTTCCGATCTCCCTGAACGATTTCTGCGTCTCAACGTCCAGCACGAGGATATTTTTACTTTTTTCCATGGATCTTTCCCATCAATTTCTCCCAGCCGCGAGGAGATTTTAACAGATCTTTAATGGCTTGGGCCGTTTCTGCAGCCTGGGGATCTTTTTGGGAGTCTTCATGCCTTACAAACTCTTTATACGCGTCCACAGCACCCTTCGAATTTAATTTCATGGCCTTTTTGTAATCGGAAAGGGCGGCTTTATATTCCCCTGTTCTAAATAAGGCGAGCCCCCGGTCATAGTAAGCCCAGCTGTACTTCGGATCCAGTGAAAGGGCTTTTGTATCATCGGCGAGGGCCTTCTGAAGATCCCCCGTCTCCTGATAGGCCCATCCTCGGTCGCAATAGGCATTGACGTCTTGAGGGTCCATCGTGATCGCTTGATCGTAATCGGCAATCGCCTTGTCAAAGATCTTTTTAGATAAGTAGGCCTTCCCTCTCAGAAAATAATCCGTGCCGGAACTGGCCGCGCCACGGATCTCGAGGGCCTTATTAAAATCAGACAAAGCTCGATCGAAATCCTCTTTTTTAGAATAAATAATGCCACGGGAGGAATAAGCCGGTGCAAGATCCGGTTTTATCGAGAGTGCCTTCGTATAATCCGAGAGGGCCTGGTCTAGATTGCCCTTGGCATCATAGAGGTTCGCCCGGTAAAAATAAGCTTCTGCGAAATCCTTTTTTATTTCGAGCGCCTTGGTGAAATCCGCAAGGGCTTTATCGCCCTTTCCCTTCACATAATACATAAGACCCCGGCTATAGTACGCTTCGGAAAAATCGGGTTTTAGCTCGATGGCCTTACTGAAAGCCTTGATTGCCGCACCCGAGTTACCTTTCTGCCCGAAAGCCACCCCCTCCAAATAAGCTTTTTTCTCAGATTCGGCGCCATACACATTCCCGCCGACATAAAGCAAAAGGCCCACAACAAAAACCACCGCGAATCTTTTTATAAAACCCAGGCGTTTCCCCATTTTGGATCCTTTGTTTTGTCTGTAGTCTGTGGTCTTTAGTCTGAGATAAGTTCTCTCAGATCACGGATCACGGTCACAAAATCCTGATGATCTTTCGTTAAAGTCGCGTGACGCCCCGAACGATCGAGCCAGATGGCTCGGATACCGGCCAGATGCGCGCCGCGGACATCGTCTTCCAGACTGTCGCCTACATGTATGGCTTCGTCCGCACGAACATTCGATTGTCTTAAGGCTTCTTTAAAAATCTTGGGGTTGGGCTTGGCGGAACCGAACACCGCTGAAATGACCTTGAAATCAAAATACCGGTCGATCCCGAGGCCCTTGCATAATTTCAAAAGGCGGCTGTCCCAATTCGACACTACCCCAAGAATGAATTTTTGTTTTTGAAGCGACCGGAGCACTTCCTCGACTTCCGGATAAAGTCTCCAAACCCCGGGTTCCGCAAAAAGATCGTGGAGCTCATCAAAAAAGGGATCGAACGTTTTAAGCCCTCTGAAATCCTTGAAAACCGCAGTCACGATCCTGCGCCAGAATTCCTTCTCGATCTTTTCATCCGAATGGCTCCTGAGGTCTCCGATCCCGTCGTGTTTGCCCCACACCCGGCGGAACGCGGCCTCGACTTCCTCGGCACCCACTTTGCAGCCATGCCGTGCCGCAACGGTACTATAATAATGTCCCACGGATGGGAACGGACGGAAAAGGGTCCCTCCTGCATCAAAAAAGATCGCCCGGATCCCCGCAGGAATCTTAATTCTGGCCACTCGTATCCTCCCCGTCGGCACCGCCTCCGAATTTCTGCATAAGTGCCTGCCCAAGTGCGGGAAGAGCTTGCGCCATACCGCCCTGACCCTGCTCGCTCGGATCCCGCCCCATCGCAGCCGCGGTTTGTGGATCCATGGAAAGGGAGCTTCCCATCGAAGGCATTCCGAACGAGGAACCGCCTCCTTTTTCCGGGGCTTTGCGCTTGGCGTTCACACCGCGAAGCGCCTCCTGAATATCCGGATTTCCGTAGTCGAACTCACGAGCTTTGAGATAAGCTTCCTTAGCCTCATCAAAAAATCCCTGCTCTTCATAAACTGACCCGATCTGGAGCCAGGAAGCACACAAAAGATACGTGTCTTCGTCCGGATCACAGAGCCGGATCGCTTTCCTGAGCTCCTCACGCGCGCGTTCCATCTGAGTAAGTCGTTTATAAACGACTCCGAGATTGTAATGGGCGACTTTGTCCTCCGGGCGGATCATCAAGACTTTTTCGAGTGCATCCCGGCTTTTCACGATCCACTCGAGGTACTGTTTCCCCTTCCGGGTGCGCGTTCGGTCAAAAAGCGTGGCGTAGACTGCCGAAAGCTGGTAATAAAGATCCGCGTTCCCGGGCTCCATGCCAAGCTTCGCTTTGAGTTCCCGTTCCATACCGACAAGTTCCGCGTCGGTTTTCCCGGAAAGATCTTCGCTGATCGGATCCCGCACGGCCATGGGATCCTCGGGTTCATCATTTTCGTAGGCGTATGCCAAAGGCAGGACGAAATAAAAGGCCAGGAGGATAAAAAGAGTGCCTAGGACGCGTTTAGTATTAAAGGCCACGGAATTTCTCAAGCCCCGCAGGAGGACCGGAAAGTTTAACGCGCGCGATGCGGCGTATGAGAAAGCGATGCTTTTCCCCCTCCACATAATCAATGTTCACGACCTGCCCGGCGCGAAGCTCCGGGAGTTCAGCAAAACCGCTTAGCCCTGTTTGATCGTCCACGTGAAAGGTAAGAGGCTGGACCTCCTCCGTCGCGGGATTACGAAAATCCACGTCAACGCTTAAGCCGTCTTCCGCGACCTTTATCACATGTGCGGAAAGTGTTTTCATCACCGGCTCTGCAGCATGCAGAGGAAAGGAACAAAAAAACACGAGAAAAAGAATGGTGGCAAATATTTTGCTGGGCGCAACGCTCAACGCACAACGCACAGCGACTTTGTTTTCAGTTTTAACATTGTGCGTTGCGCATAGCACGTTGTGCAAAAGTGGACGAGCCATAGATCTAGCCGTTAAGAAACTTCAGGACCTTATCATAGTCAGGATGATTTGTGACTTCTTTGACGTATTCGACGTATTGCATCTTGTCGTCCGGTCCGATCACAAAAACGGCGCGAGAGAGAAGTTGTAATTCTTTAATGAGAACGCCGTAAGCCCGCCCGAACGCGTGTTCTTGGTAATCGGAAAGCATTTGAACTTTGTCGGCTCCCGCAAGGCCGCACCATCTCCCCTGAGCGAACGGAAGGTCCATGCTAACCGTGATGACTGCCACATTCGCCGGAAGCTTGGAAGTTTCTTGATTGAATCGCTTCGTCTGAAGATCACAAACCGGTGTATCGATCGAAGGCACAACACTGACGATCCGGGTCTTTCCCGTGGAATCCGCCAAGGTCACAGGCTTCAGGTCTGTATCGATAAGCTTGAAATCCGGGGCTTTGTCTCCCGCCTTAAGCTCCGGTCCGACCAGTGTGAGCGGCCCGCCTTTAAAGGTCGCTGCATTCTTTCTCTCTCGCGCCATGGGATTTTCCTCCTGAAGAAAACGGTTTAGGAATTCTTTTTGCGGGATTTGGAATAGTTGGCAGAGATGACCGTGTGGATACCACCACGAACGAAGAAGTCGGCTTCGATCGACATGTGACGGGGCTTCACCGCTTTCACAAGGTCATCCAGAATTTTGTTCGTGACCGCTTCATGGAACGCGCCTTCGCTGCGATAGCTCCAGAGATAGAGTTTGAGACTTTTCAGTTCCACGCAGAATTCGTCGGGTATGTATGAGATGCGGATCGTCGCGAAATCCGGCTGGCCCGTCTTCGGGCAAAGGCATGTGAATTCCGGACAATCTATCTCAATATCATAATCCCGTCGGGGATA
>CAZPCF010000036.1:0-12068 GCA_964585045.1 uncultured bacterium | reverse complement strand
GTATCAGGGAAAAGATTTTATGGTGATCGATCCGGCGACCTGCATTTCATGCGGCGCCTGTGCGGCGGAATGTCCGGTCGGCTCGATTGTCGAGTCCGAGGATATGGACCCGACCTATGCCAAGATCAATGCGGATCTGGCTCCCCAATTCAAAGCAAATCCCAAGGCCACGCCTCGTTCAAAAGATGAAACTCCGAAAAAGCCGGGGAACAAGCTGAAATAAGAAGAGGAGTTCGAAGTTCGTTTGAGTTTTCTCAGCTTGCCCCGTCCTTTTGCTCCACCTGCCTACCGACAGGCAGGCAAAGGGAAGCGGCGGGGACAGATCTTGTCTTTGTAGGCAACATAAAGGAATCGAAGATGCCATTTACTGCTGGCTGCAAGGACCCCGCCTTTCTGGAACAGATCCTGAAACAGTATGCCTCGGATCTTGCCCTGGAGAATGCCGCGGTCCGGATCGTAACGCGCGGCCTGTCGCTTGTTGGGATCGGCATCCGCCCCATCCTGGACCATTTCGTTTTCCGCACCGTTCATCTGAAAGAAAGAGCGAACGAGTTCCTCGATCTGGGGTATGAAAGGGATCCCGTCGCCAAAGTCCTTGAACATAAAGGGCATGGTGTGGAGGTCCTTCGCCTGGGATGCGCCCCGGCGATCCTGGTCGAACACCCTCATGGAAAAGCCGGACTGGATTGGATCGCTCATTTCGGGGATAAAAAGCCTTATGCCATGGCGCTTCGTGTGGATGACATTGAGGAAGCGGCTTTCCGTCTGGAGAAACAGTCCGTAGGTTTTATAAGACCTTCGGCCGGGAAACACGGAGAGGCGCTTCGCGAGATCGCCGCGTTGCCTGAAGTAAAAGACGGCAAGAACGCTCATCATCTTATTTTGGTGGAACGGCACGCGGGCGATCAACGTTTCTACTCGCCTGATTTTTGGATCCACCCCGTTAGAGATTAACGAATCGATATTTCGCCGGGTGGGTTTGCAACCAGAGATAGGGAAGATTTTCAATGTTGTTTTAGAAGAGGCGGAAGCGCTTTTCGAAAGCGCTTCCTATCTCTAACGGGGTTCACCCCCGCCTTTAAAAAAGGATCTTATGATCATTGGACTTACAGGCAAGAACGGGTCGGGAAAAGGGGAAGCAGCGAATTTTCTAAAAGACCGAGGCTTTCATTACTATTCGCTTTCCGACGCACTCCGGGAGGAAGCGAAGAGGCGCGGTCAGGAGATCGCGCGTGATGTGCTCGTAACGCTCGGCAATGAATTGCGCGAAAAAGAAGGTCCGGGCTGTCTTGCCGAACGAATCTTTGCGAAGCTTGATCCCGAGAAGAATTACGTGATCGATTCCATCCGCCATCCTTCCGAGGTCCAGGTCTTCCGCCGTCGCAGTGACTTTACTCTCGTTCGCATCCATGCTCCGGAACGGCTCCGTTTCGAGCGCCTCAAACAACGCGGGCGGGAGAACGATCCCCGGGTGTGGGAGGATTTTCAGGCGCTTGAGGCCAAGGAAGCAAAAAGTTCGAGCAAGACCGACCAACAACTTGATCAAACGATCGCCTTGGCGGATCTTCAGATCGATAACAACGGTCCATTGAGGGACATACATGAAAAGGTGAAGGCGATCCTTCTCGATCTCGCCCAGAAGGCCCCGCGTCTTAGCTGGGATGAATATTTCATGAATATCGCCAAGGTCGTGGCCATGCGCGCCAATTGCATGAAACGGAAGATCGCTGCCGTCATTGTGAAGGACAAGCGCATCATCTCGACCGGTTACAACGGAACGCCCCGAGGGATCAAGAACTGCAGTGACGGCGGTTGTCCCCGTTGCAATGCGATCGATGCTTCCGGAAAAGATCTCGGGGAATGCCTCTGCTCGCATGGTGAAGAGAATGCGATCGTGCAGGCGGCCTACCACGGCGTAAGTGTCAAGGGAGCCACGCTTTACACGACTTTTTCCCCCTGTCTTATGTGCGCCAAGATGATCATCAACTCCGGGATCAGCGAAGTCGTCTACCAGGGGAATTATCCGTTCCTGGAGGTCTCCCTCAAACTGCTTGAGCAGGCCGGCGTGACGGTCCGCAAGATCACCTTCTCCTGATCGGGGTTCTCATGACCGAAACCGGGAAAACTTTCCGTACAAGTTTCGGGCTTAAAGGTATCGTTCAGCACCAACTCGATCAAAGCTATCATAGCCCGCTCATCGATAAAATCCGCGCCGCCGGGTTCTCTCTGAAAACAGGGAGCCTCGAGATCCATCTCGCAAAGGAATTCGGTTTTTGTTACGGGGTCGAACGTGCCGTGGAATATGCTTACGAAACCCGCGCGCGTTTTCCGGACCGGCGCATTTTCTTGACCAATGAGATCATCCATAACCCGCGCGTGAACGCGGAACTCCAGGGGATGGGGGTGAAGATCCTCACCGGCGATGCTTCGCGCTCCGAGATCACCGAAAAAGATGTGGTGATCATGCCGGCTTTCGGGGTGCCGATCGAAGCGTTGAGAGAATTCCAGAAGAAACGCTGTGTGATCGTAGACACGACCTGCGGGTCCGTGATGAGCGTGTGGCGTCGTGTGGAATCCTACAGCCAGGACGGGTTCACGTCTGTGATCCACGGCAAATACGACCACGAGGAAACGCGTGCAACCTGCTCGCGGGCCGCGAAATATCTTGTGGTGAAAGATAAAGGGCAGGCAGAGCAGGTCTGTCAATATCTGGAGGGATCCGGGACCCGGGACTCGTTCCTCGCCAGTTTCAAGGATGCATGTTCGGAGGGGTTTGATCCGGACAAGGATCTCGGGAAGATCGGGTTCGCCAACCAAACGACCATGTTGTCACGCGAATCGATCGAGATCTCAAATATGCTGCGCGAGGCCCTCCGGGCCCGCTATGGTGATGCCGGACTCCCGGATCGTTTCCGCCATTTTGACACGATCTGTTCTGCGACCCAGGACCGTCAGGACGCGATCCGGAAACTCGGCGAAAAAAAAATGAATGTTATCCTTGTGATCGGGGGTTACAAGTCGAGCAACACAGGACATTTGGCGGAGATCGCTTCGGAATTCTGTCCGGTCTATCATGTGGAAGACGCGTTTTCGATCCTTTCACGCGAGAAGATCCGCCACAAGAAGGCCGGAGCTCAGGAGGCTCTTGAAACTTCGGGCTGGCTTCCGTCGGGGGAGATCAAGGTGGGCATTACGGCCGGGGCGTCCACGCCGAACCGCGTGGTTGAAGAAGTCATCCAGCGGCTCATCGATATTTCCGGGTGATTAAAAAGAGCCCTTAAAAAGGATCTGCTCTGGGAACGGTCCCAGGCCGATGGCTTTAGCAGGGTAGCCCTTTCGTAAGGAAGGCCGAACGGGGGATTTTCGATGGATTTTTTAGAGCTGGTCCAAAAACGAAGAAGCGTGCGCCGTTATTCTGACCGGCCGGTTGCGAAAGAAGATATTCTGAAATGCATTGAGGCCGCAAGGCTTGCGCCGTCAGCGTGCAATTCCCAGCCGTGGCATTTCATCGTGATCGACGAACCTGGACTCCGGAAGCGTGTGGCGGAGCGGATCTTTTCCGGCCTTTATGCCATGAATAAATTCGCTCAAGAAGCGCCGGTGCTTGTGGCGGTGGTCTCAGAAAAGATGAAATTCCTTGCTTCAGCCGGGAGCCAGATCCGGGACACGCGGTATTGTCTCGTGGATATCGGGATCGCTTGCGAGCATTTGATCCTGCAGGCCCAGGAACTCGGGATCGGGAGCTGTTGGATGGGCTGGTTCGACGAAAAAGCGCTGAAAGATGAACTGAAGATTTCCAAAAACAAAAAGATCGATATTGTGATCGCCCTCGGCTATGCTGCGGAAGATAAGGTGGTCCCGAAGGCAAGGAAACTCTTGGGAGAGATCAGTTCATTCAATGAGTATGCTTAGTCAGGTAGAATGTATTTTAAAAAGGAGGAAATTGTGAAAGAAAAAATGATTTTTGGATTAGCGGCTCTTTTTCTTGTCGCTTTGACGGGAGCGCCGGTGCTGTATGCGGAAGGGGAGGTTGAAGAGGTGTTCACGCAGGATGATACCGGCGGATCCGACCCTTCGGCCTTTGAAGGGGATACGGATTCCATGCCCGGTGAAAGGGCGCCTGAGGAGCTTCCGATGGATGATGCGCCCTCTGATGCCGGAATGGGTGTTGAGATCTGATCTTTAAGCGCGGCCGGACACTTCTCCGGTTTCGGTATTCACGCGCAGGATCGTTCCGGTGTCCGCGTAAAGCGGCGCTTGCACTTCGAGCCCTGTTTCAAGCTTGGCCCTTTTGGTGGAGCGGCCTGAAATGGAAGCTCCTTTGATCGAAGGGTCGGTTTCCGTGATAGCGAGTTCCACATACACGGGAAGTTCCAGCGAAACCACCACACCGTTCAATTTCAAGGCTAGCATTTCCTGATTTTCCTTGAGATAGAATTTCTGTTCCCCAAGTTTTTCCGCGGTGAGCATGAACTCTTCGTAGGCCACGTTATCCATGAAGTGATACTCCGTTCCAGAAATATATTGGAAGACCGCGGGGACTTTCTCCACATCCGGGACGTTGAATTTCTCGCTTGTCTTGAAGGTCTTGTCCAATACCGCGCCGTTCAGAAGGTTGCGGACTTTGGCCTTGACCATGGTCGAAGCCCCTCGCGCGGAAGGCGCAGCGAATTTGACGTCGAGCACAAAATACGGCTGCCCATCCACTTCAACATAGAGTTTCTTTTCCAGTTCACTGGCCGAGATCTCCGACATATAGGGACCCTTTTTAAATGACTGTGCGTTTTAAAATAATGGCGCATTCTATACGATACCTGAGCATTGGCAAAGCCCTTCTATGGAGAGTTGGACTTGGTTCGGAAAATCGGCCATAATGACCTTGTGTTTTCACATTCAAACTACTTCTGAGGGATCCTATTTATGTTCAAAGTCGCGAAAATGATCTATTTTAATTATGGGCACCGACTTCTCGGTGACCAGGGAAAGTGTTCGCACCTCCACGGCCACAGCGCGTGCGTGAAGATCGAAATGGCGAGCTCCGAACTCAACCCCAAGGGGATGGTCGTGGATTTTTTTGACATCAAGCGGACGATCGGCAAATGGATCGACCTTAATCTCGATCACAAGATGATCCTTTGGACGAAAGACCCCCTCGCGAAGCTTCTCAAAAAAGTCGGCGAGCCCGTCGTGCTTGTGGAAGAGAACCCCACCGCGGAGATGCTTGCCCGGTGGATCTTTCGCGAAGCCCGCCGCATGAAACTTCCGGTCTCCAAGGTTACGCTTTGGGAGAACCAGGACAGCTGTGCCGTTTACGAAAAATAAGGCCATGAGGCATGGGCAATGGGCTATGAGTGAAAAAACAAGATCCTCTCTTTTGCCTCAAGGCTCATGGCCCAAGGCTTGAAGCAATGTCTAAGACATTATTGATCGGTCCGGCGGGTTGCGGGAAGACGCAAGAGCTTCTGGATGCCTTTGGAAAGGCTCTTTCGAGCGCGGCCGATCCTCTTGCTGCCGATCTTTTCTTCGTTGTTCCCTCCGCAGAGCACACCGAACGCGTGGTCTCGCTTTTGATCCAGCAGGGTCTCAAAGGATTTTTCCACAAGCGTGTGACGACGCTTTCCCGGCTTGCGGAGGATGTTTTCCGCGTGACCGATATCCCCGTGGCTTCCAGTCTGACGCGTACGATGATCGTCCGGGACCTTCTCAGCGAGAACGCGTGGGATTATTTCGAGGGAGTATGCGAGCAACCGGGATTCCTCGGATTGATGGCGCAGTTTATCACTGAGCTCAAGGAAGCCTGTGTCTTGCCGGAGGTTTTTCGCGAGCGCATGAACGCACTCAAGGGTTTTGAGCCGGCCTATGGCGCGAAGTACGAAGCCCTCGCCGATTTCTATGAGCAATACGAAACCAGGCTGAAAGAGCAAGGCCTCCGGGACAGCCAGGACGCTCTCCGTATCTTCCGGGAGAGGAAAAAGAATGCGCGGCTTCCGGTAATGCGGTTCGGATCGATCTGGATCGACGGGTTTTTTGACTTTTCGAATTTACAGCTGGAATACCTCCGGGAGCTTTCGGCTATTACGGAGAACATCACGATCACGCTCACGAGGGAAGACACGCAGGACCGGGAAGAGGCCTTTGAGGCCGTAAGCCGGACAGAGAAGGACCTCGAAAAGCTCGGGTTCAAGATCCAACCGATGAAGCCGCGACCGTATCGCACCGAAAAACCGGCGCTCCTTTTTCTTCAAAAAAATATTTTTTCTCAAAGATCTTCCGGACCGGCGCCGGATCCAGGGCAGGATATCGTCATACTTGACGCCATTGGGACCGAGGGTGAGATCGAGCTGATCGCCCGGCAGATCCACAAGCTTTACGCGACCGGGGGTTACCGCTACAGCGATTTTGCGGTCCTGTTCCGCCAGATCCGGCACTACGCGCCGGTCATCGCTTCGGTTTTTGCGCGTTACGGGATCCCCGCGGAGATCCATGAACGCGACCGTTTGAAATTCTCTTCCTGGATCGCCGCGACCGCGTCGCTTCTTTCCGTTTTCCGTAATGAATGGAAGCGGGAAGACGTCTTCGCTTTCCTGAGATCCGGATATACGCGCCGTCTTGGAAAAGAGAGGGCCAAAGACGGAGAGTGGCTCGCGGAGTTTGAACAGCGGTCATTCGTGGAAGGCGTCACGGGGGCGCGCGAAGCCTGGCTCGCGGATTGGAAGCGAGGAAAGCCCGGGGGCCTTGAGGAATTCAATCAAAAAAAGGCGGAAACGCTTAAGACGCTCAGGGAACTTGAGGACCGGTTCCGCACTGCAAAAAGTGCCGAAGAGCATATTCGGATCTTTAAGCGGGCGGTGTATGACACTTTCGGGATCCTGGAAATAAGCGACCGCTACACGTCTTTCGCGCGGCGGGACGCGGCTTGCGTCAAAAGATTCGAGGCCCTGCTTGATGAAATTCGGAGTTATTTTCTGAAAAATAAAGCTCCGGAGGTCTCTTTTGAAAGTTTTGCCGATCATTTCCGCGAACTTGTGGAGTTGGACGTTTATTCGCTCCACGAGCGCGACAAAAACCGCGTGCAGGTTTATGACATTTCGCTAGCCCGGCAGAAAGAATACAAGATCGTGTTCGTGGCGGGCCTTCTGGAGAAAGTTTTTCCCATGCAGGTTCGCGAAGACCCGCTGCTCTCGGATTGGGAACGGAAGTTGATGAATAGCGGCATGGAGCATCCTCTCGCGGAATGCCTGCCCCGGCAGAATATTGAAAGGTTCTTTTTTTATGTCGCGGTCACGCGCGCGAAGGAACAATTGTATTTAAGCTGTCCGCATCTTGATTTTGAGGGGAAAGAATCTCTCCCATCGTTCTATCTTGAAGAAGTGAAAGACCTTTTTGGGGGCAATCCCAATTCTCCATCAGAAAATTCGAAGGTTAATGGGGCTAATCCTGGCAACCTTCCGTCAGAAAAAAAAAGATACCAGGGCAAGGTGCCCGTGATACGTCAGGACCTTTCGCGCCCTTTTCCCGCGGTTGATGAAGCGATCACACGCCGGGAGTTGGAAGCTTCGATCGTTGGCGCTCTTCGACGCGAAGGGACTTCAGAAGCTGTGCTGAAAAAGGCTTTAGCTCAACTTTCCGGGGATCCTCAAAGCCGTGAACGCTTTCTCTCTGCTTTAAGGCTTGTCGAGGCGAAGATCCTGGATGAGAAGATCCTGAAAAGAGGGTATTTCGAGACCCCGGAAACGAGCCCCACGCGCCTCGAGACTTATGCTAAATGTCCCTTCCGTTATTTTGCTGACAAAGTCCTCAAGCTGAAGGATACGGGCGAGGATATACGAACGATGCAAAAGGGAAGCATCCTGCATTATGTTCTCCAGCAGTATTTTGATCCTCCGCCGGAGGGCGGATCCGTCCAGAGCCTTGTGACGGATCGCGGGAAAAAAGATCCGAAGGAAACTCTCGAAAAATTCATCCGACGCGAAATGGAGGAAGGCCTTAAGCAGCATCCGATACTATGGACAGAACCCTACGAGGAAGCTCTCGATCGCCGCGAGCTATTCGAGATGCTTTTGGATTTTATAAACTATGAGACGGAACGACTGAAAAGCGCATCTTTTAAGCCGCGTTATGTAGAGTATTCTTTTGGCGGTCCCAATACCGATTCGATCGCAGCGGAGGGGAGATTGGGGCCGTCCAAACCACCCTTTGGAAAAGAAATAAAAAGTCTGGAAGGTGCCGGGAAAAACGATCGACCGGCTCTCGAGATCGAAGGCGAAGGGAAAAAGATCAAACTGCGGGGCCGCGTGGACCGGATCGATACGGACGCGGAGAGGAAGTTTGCGGTCGTGATCGATTACAAGCGCTCGTCACAATTCAGGGCTGCGAATCTAGAACTCGGGACCGCACTCCAGCTGCCTCTTTATCTTCTGGCCGTAAAAAAACACCTGGGCCTTACGCCCCTCGGAGCTGAGATCTACTCCATTCGAGATCACAAGCGAAGCGGTTTTTACTGCGAAAGGATCGCTCAAACATTCGAAAAGGAGTTTTCCTCCCGCTCCCAGCTTCCGGACGAAGTGTTCCAAAAAGTTTTGGACCGGTCGGTGGTGTTTGTTCGAAAGTTCATGAAAGAGATCGCAGCGTCCGAGATCCCCGTGCGACCCCGGGACTGTGAAAGCTTTTGCCCTTACGATACCGTATGCCGTATTGAGAAATGGATGCTGCCGATCTTCTTGGAGAAAATCCGCCAAGGGGATGAAAAATCCGGACTGACGGAAAAACATGAGCTTGTAAAATAGGCGGAGTGCGATTATGATGATTCCGTCGTTTTTATACTTGAAAAGACAAAAGCGGAGCTCAAAAGATCATGCCATCTAAAAAGATCCTCGTGGTGGATGATGACCCGGATATTGTGACCGTACTTGCCCAGCGATTCGTTTCCTCTGGGTATGAAGTTTGTACGGCCCTGGATGGGGAAGACGCGATCGCAAAGGTAAAATCGGAAAAACCAGACCTTATCGTAATGGATGTTCTCATGCCGAAATTGACCGGCTACGAGGTCCTCGAAACGATCCGTAAGCAAGATGAATGGCGGAAGATACCGGTGATCGCTCTTTCAGCCAAGGGAAGTATGAGGGATTTTTTCGCGGGCCTTCCGGGCGTTGAGTTCATACTCAAGCCGTATGATCCACGGGAGCTTCTGTCCAAGGTGGAAAGACTTCTTTGGGAAGGCGAAAAGAAGAGTGCGGATGGTTCCAATCGGATGGTGATCCTTGGAGTCCAGGAAGTTCTTACGAATAAGATCCAACTGTTGGCCCAGTCGCTCGGTCTCCGTGCTTTTATTGCATTGAACGAGGAGGATGCCTTCCAGCTGGCGCAGCAGATGAACCCCGGTAATATCCTGTGCCAGTTCTGGGAAGATGAAAATATTCTCAGCGCCAGAAAACTCAAAAGAAAACTTGATGCTCATACCTTGCTTAAGGATGTGCCGTTTTATGTTTATTGCGAAGAGAGGATCGCGGTTGAAGCCCTGAAAACTTTTTCAGACGGCCGGGTCATTATGTATCGCGATAAAAACGAACTCTTAAATAAAATAGGCGAACTTTTTAAGGAAATATAGCGCCAGACCCGCCGCTATTTTCCCATACCGGTCACATCCCGATCGGCCGGTTCCGGCGCGCACTTGTTCTTTCCCCGGGATTTGTCACAGAATAATAAAAACGGAGTTTTTGAAGACCATGCCTTCTAAAAAAGTCCTTGCCGTAGATAATGACCCGAATATCTTGGGGATCCTTGCCAAGCAGCTCATTTCGTCCGGATATGAGGTTAGTACGGCCCAGGATGGGACAGAAGCTTTAGCCATAGTGAAATCTCAAAAGCCGGATCTCATTGTGATGGAAGTGATCATGCCAAAAATGACGGGCTATGAAACCCTCAAAAAGATCCGCGAAACAGATGAGCTGCGAAAAATCCCGGCGATCATGATTTCGGCAAAAAAAAGCATGCAGGATTTTTTCACGGACCTTAACGATGTTGAGTTCCTGTTGAAGCCGTATGAGATCAAGGCCTTGCTCGCCAAGATGGAAAGACTCCTTTGGGAAAGCGAAAAGCAGAACCCGGATGGTTCCAAAAGGGTGGTGCTTCTTGGGGTCCAGGAGGCTCTTTTAAGTAAGATCCAAATGTCGATCCATGCGCTTGGTTTCCAGACCTTTATTGCTCTGAACGAGGATGATGCCTTCCACCTAACGAAGCAGCTGAATTCCGGTAATGTTCTGTGCCAATTCTGGGAGGATGAGAACATCGTCGATGCTCAAAAACTCAAAGAGAAACTCGAAGGGCACCCCCTGCTGGGCGAAGTATCCTTTTATGTTTATTGCGAGGAGAGGCTTGCGGTGGAGGCCCTGAAGACTTTTGCGGACGAACGGGTCATTATTCATCGCGATGAAGATGAACTCTTGGATAAGATAAGCGAACTTTTCAAAGAAATGTAACGCTAGTGCCGTGTTCCCATAAGAACCAATAAAAAACGGCACTAGACCCGAAGCTGTTTTTCCGCATCCACCACGTCCCGGTCGATCAGGTCTCTGGCGCGCCTTGCTTTTGCCTTGAGTCCGTCAGACGCATGAGGCGAGTTCGCGATCTCCCGCAAGAGCTGGATCACCATCCGGATATAACGTACCAGGCTTCCTTCATCTTCCGAGGTCAGCTGGCAGATCTTCTCGAAGTCCTTGCCCTGCGTCCACGCTTCAATGGCGCGGGCGAGATGAAAATAAGGCGGTTTGGTGTGGGGCGTGACGCGGAAATTGGATTCCCACTTATGGATCATACGGTGATAATGTTGCGTCATTTTTAGTAACTCGCCGTGGTCTTTTCCGAGCCGTGGGGCTTCATCGTTCTTCCTCGGCTCAAAGATCAGTCCCGCCAGAAAGACGTTCAATTTCGCCTCGTCCAGCTGCTCCAGCGCGCCGTCCGTGTACATTTCCGTAAGAAGTAATTCAAAACCGAAGATCGAGGCCGCGAATTCTCCTTTCACGGTAAGCACTCCTTGCGTTTCAGTCGTTCCTTGGTCCGTGATGTAGCCCATCTCCTGCAAAAGCGCGAGCTTGTTCTTTAAAAGATCGAGCCCTTCGTCGCGTTTCCGCTTGGAGGATTGGAAAAAATGGAAGGACCGTGGATAGATCTCAAGCAGCTTGTGCCCGAGCATCTTGTAAAGGTTCAGGAGCGTTGCGTATGTGGCGTTCAGCTGACTGCGCACAGGCTCCGGTTTTCCGTAAAGAATGCGTTCCACTTCCGGAAAAGGGATATCG
The DNA here is from genome assembly GCA_964585045.1 of uncultured bacterium. GTDB lineage: Bacteria > Omnitrophota > Omnitrophia > Omnitrophales > Aquincolibacteriaceae > Aquincolibacterium. The sequence continues at coordinate 774 of CAZPCF010000036.1, read as the reverse complement.
TTCGGATGAATGCGGCAGTAAACGAAACCTTCCGGATCCATGCCGCGCCGTCCGGCACGTCCGGCCATTTGAAAGAAATCACGCGTGGTGAGCGGTTTAAATCCCGTACCGTAGAATTTTTCAAGTTCATCGAAGACCACGGTGCGCGCGGGCATGTTGATCCCCAGCGCGAAGGTTTCGGTCGTGAAAATGAGCTTGATCAAGCGGCTCGTGAAAAGCCGCTCGATGACCTCTTTGAGGGTTGGGAGCATGCCCGCGTGATGGTAGGCGATGCCTTGCTCGATGAGAGGTCGTATCTCCTCGGCGGTCTTATCACCGGCCAGGTCGAAGCGTGCCAGAAGTTCGTCATAAAGGGCCCGGATCTCACGACGCTCGGCATCTCTCATAAGGTCAAAATGCGCCACTTCCCAGGCGAGGAGAGCCGTGCGCTTTCTTCCGAACGCGAAATAGATAGCAGGCAGTTGGTCCCCGTTGATGAGATGTTTCAGGATGTCATTGAGCCGGTTCGGCCGTGCGCGGGGCGGCTGGAAACCGCGACGTCTTTCGCGTACGGAAAGCTGCCAATTATCGCGCTGGAGATAGCCTTCCTTGCGAAGCGATTTCGTGTTCGTAAGGATCTTGCCCTGGCATTGGAAAAGAAAATGGAGCGGGACGGGGCGATGCGTCTCTTCGATCACGGCGATGGGGCGCTGGTGGATCTGCCGGATCCATTCCGCGAGTTCCTGAACGTTCGGGATCGTGGCGCTCAAAGCGAGGATGCGGATCTCCGGAGGC
>CAZPCF010000035.1:0-12154 GCA_964585045.1 uncultured bacterium | reverse complement strand
AGGGAGGGAGGTCCGCCGAGAACCGTCAACAGGAGATCTCCGAAATTTCCAGGTCCCTTAAGGCCCTCGCGCGTGAGATCCGTGTCCCCGTCATCGCGGTGAGCCAGCTTTCCCGCGCGGTGGAGTCAAGGACCGGCAATCGACCGCAGCTTTCCGATCTTCGCGAGTCCGGTGCTATCGAACAGGATGCGGACGTAGTTGTATTTCTTTTCCGGGAGGAGTATTATCAGCCATCTGAGGAGAACAGGAACAAGGCGGAGGCGATCATCGCTAAACAGCGCAATGGCCCCACGGGCGTTATTCCGCTCGTGTTTCTCAAAGAATGGACGCGTTTCGATAATCCCGAATTTTTCAGATCGGAGGAATCTGCATGAAGCGTTTAATGGTTCTGCTGTTAGGCTTGTCTTTTTGCGCATTCCATTCTTTCCCGGTTTTTGCCGACGATGTGGCTGAGAAGACGGCGGCCGAAACTGTTACGGCCTCTCCGGCGGAACCCGCGGCCTCTGTGAATAATAACGCCGAAGAGACCTCCGCAAAAGTTCCTGCTCCTGAGGCCTCTGTTTCAAGTCCTTCCGTTCCATCTCAGGCGGAGACGAGTTCTTCTGAAGAGAAAGAAGGGGGCGCACAGGCCTCCGCTTCAAGTCCTGAGGCCCAACCGCCGGCCCCCGCTCCGGCCGCAGCAAATCCTCAACCCGAACCTAAGATCGAAAAAACAGTCACCGCTACGGAGGTTCGCGGAAATCGTATCGTGAGCACGAACACTATTTTGAGCAAAGTCCAGACTAAACAGGGGATGTCCCTCAAACAGCAGACCGTCAACGAAGATATCAAGCGTCTTTATGCGACCGGATTTTTTGAGGATGTGAAACTGGAAGTAGAAGAACTCCCCGAAGGTTATAAATTGATCGTGGAGGTGGATGAGAAGCCGATCGTCAAACAGATCACGTTCGAAGGAGCCACTTCTTTTAAAGAAGACAAGCTCCGCAAGACACTTGGCGTGATCGAGGGGCAGATCCTGGATCGCAAGGCCGTCAAAAATGGCGAGGAAGGGATCCGCAAGCTTTACGCCGACAAAGGATTCCGGTTCGTGGACCTTCAGGCTACGGTGAACGTGGATCCGCAGACCAAAGAAGCCGTGATCACGATCAAGGTCTTCGAGGGAAAAAAGTTCAAGATCACCAAGATCTCTTTCGAGGGGTTGCAGGCCTTCAAGGTCAAGCAGCTGCAGAAGCTCATGAAAACGAAAGAGAAAAAATGGTTCTTGTTCGGAACGTTCAAAGAGAGTGACTTCGAGAAAGATCTTGAAAAGATCAGTTTCTTCTATCAAAAGGAAGGTTATCTGGACGTGAAGGTGTTGCCGGAATTCGATTACAACAAGGAACAGAACACGATCCAGATCCTGATCAAGATCGACGAGGGGCAACACTACCTGACCGGTGAGATCAGGTTCAAGGGCAATACCATTTTCCCGGAATCCGAACTTTGGCAGCAACTCGAAATGCTTCCCGGTCTGACCTATTCGCAATTCTATGTTGCGCAGGACATGGAAAAGATCCGCCAGTTCTACGCGAATGAGGGCTATATCGAAGCCCGAGTAGTGCCTGACGTGAAACTGAACCGCGATAGCGGTAAAGTCGATATCATGTACGAGATCCAAGAAGGGGACCTCTATTTTGTGGAGAAGGTCCAGATCCGCGGGAACACCAAGACCCGCGACAAGGTCATCCGTCGTGAACTCCGCATTCGTCCGGGCGAACGCTTTGACGGCAAGAAGATCGAGAAATCCAAGGAGCGTCTGCAGAATCTGAACTATTTCGAAGAGATCACGTATGATACCGAACCCACGGATGCCGGGGCGAACCGCAAGGACCTCATTTTCCGGGTGAAAGAAAAACGCACCGGTGAGCTTTCCTTCGGCGGCGGCGTCAGTTCCATTGATACATTCATGGGTTTTGCCGAGATCTCCCAACGCAACTTCGATATCCTCAACTGGCCGCGTTTCACGGGGGGCGGGCAATCGCTTTCGATCCGGGGGCAATTCGGGACCATCCACCAGGAGTACGACGTTAGTTTCGTTGAGCCTTATCTTTTCAACAAGCCGATCTCCTGGGGTTCAAACTTTTTTTACACTACGCAAGACAACAAAAATACCCTTTTTGGCGAGAAGAGGTTGGGGGCTTCGACCACCCTGTCGCGTCTTTTTAAAGATGTGCTCCGGGCGGGCGGTGGGTATACGATCGAGCGTGTGGAACTTACGGATGTTGCGGACCCTGCGCCCACTTCTGTCACGGATTTTAAAGGTCCGGACTGGCTTTCCAGACTTCGGGCGTTCACGACTTTTGATAATCGTGACAGCGTATTCGCTCCAACCAAAGGCCGTGTGATCAATCTCGCCGGCGAATTGGTCGTTCAAGGCCAGGAGTATTATATTCTGAGGTCCGGATACACGGAATATCTCACATTCCATAAAAAACATCAGGTTGAATTTCAGGCTCGGTTGGCCACGTCACAGTCTTTCGGGACAACATCGACAACCCCGGCCTATGACAGGTTCTTTGCCGGTGGTCTTGGCACGGTACGCGGTTTTAATTACCGGCGCGTGGGTCCCCAGGAGGATGGCGAGGCCGTGGGAGGTCAGACCCTGGCGATCGTGAATCTGGACTACACTTTTCCGCTACCGTATCTTGACGCCTTTCGCGGAGTGGTGTTTATTGATGCGGGCAGTGTTAGCAAGGATTCCTATAACATCGATTTCGGGAAATTCGCCGTGAGCGTGGGCCCCGGGATCAAGGTCAAGACACCGATCGGGCCTCTAGCTTTTTATTATGGCCTGCCCATTGCGAACCGGGATACCAAGGATAGAAACGGCCGTTTCGAGTTCAGTTTGAGCCGTAGCTTCTAAAACATTTCAACCGCCGTTCCATTTTAAAAAAAGGAGAACCACCATGAACCGTAAAATGACAGCTGGTTTTTTAGCAATACTGATGATGTTGGGCTTGGGTCTTCCGGCCTTTGCGGCAGAGATAAAGGTCGCATATGTCGATGTGGGGGAGGTTTTTGACAATTACCAGAAGACCAAGGACCAGGATCTGGTGCTTAAGACCGCGGGAGAAGCCAAGGAAAAAGAACGTAATGACATGATGGCCAAGATCCGTTCGATGGAAGATGAATTGGCCCTCCTTGCGGCGGATGCCCGTGCTGCCAAACAGGAACAGTTGATCGAAAAGAAACGCCAGCTCGAGGATTTTGATCGCAACGTCCGCCAGCAGCTCGCGGAACAGCGCGATAAGGTGGTTCGTGAGATCTTCCAGGAGATCGATGTTATCGTCCAGGATCTCTCGACCAAAGGTGGTTATGACATGATCTTCAATAAGCGCGTGCTTCTCGCCCAGAAAAAGTCCTTTGATATCACGGCGCAGGTCTCCGCGGAACTCGCGAAGAAATATAAGAAGGCCTGATCCGGAGAACGATGAAACAAAGGACGCTCAAGAACCAGGCCATTTTCGAGGGGACGGGGCTCCATACCGGTCGTAAGGTGACGGTGTGTGTGCGTCCGGCTTCGGAGAATGCCGGTATCCTTTTTTGCCGTGTCGATCTGGCCCCGGACCTCAAGGTCAAGGCCTCGATCGAGAACGTCTGTTCCGATGAGATGCGCCAAACCGCGATCGCGGTGGGGAATGGTCGCGTTCGTACCATCGAACATCTCATGGCTACTTTCCACGGGCTTGGGATCGATAACGCCTTGGTGGAGATAGACGGGGAAGAAGTCCCCGGGATGGACGGCAGCGCCCTGGAATTCACAAAGGTACTGGTGGCCGCCGGTCTTGAAGAACAGAACGTGGAGCGGCAGTTCTTGGCGATCAAGACGCCCGTCTACATTGACCAAGGTGATCAGTCGATCGTGATCTTGCCCGCCGATTCATTTTCGATCTCCTTCATGCTCAACTACCGCGATGCGGACCTTCTGGACCAGTACCTGTCCCTTCCGATCCTGCCGGAGATCTTTGAGCGGGAGTTAGCGCCGGCTCGCACCTTTTGCCTTAAAAAAGAGGCTGAGCTCTTGCTCTCCCAAGGATTTGGAAAGGGTGCGAACCCCTCGAACACGCTTATTTTTGAAAAGAATAAACCCCTCCAGAATACTTTGCGGTTTGAAAACGAAGCCTGCCGCCATAAGATGATGGATATCCTGGGGGATCTGTTTTTGTGCGGAAAATTCATCCGCGGCCACGTGATCGCTTCCCGGAGCGGTCACGCCCTCAACATCGAACTCGTGAGGAAATTGATGATGACCACTCCATCCGAATCCAAGCAGTTCTCCAAAACATTGAATGTGGAAGAGATCCAGAAGATCATCCCGCACCGGTATCCCTTTCTTTTCGTGGACCGGATCGAGAATTTTGAGCCGGGGAAGAGCGCTACCGGTCTCAAACAGGTTACCATGAACGATTATTTTTTTCAGGGGCATTTCCCAGGTCACCCGGTGATGCCGGGGGTGCTGATCGTGGAAGCTATGGCCCAGGTGGGTGGCGTGATCCTGTTGGGTGAGCCCGAGAACCGTGGAAAGATCGCCTACTTCATGAGCGTTGATGCCGTCAAATGGCGCAGTCCTGTCCTCCCGGGTGATACACTCCGGATGGAGGTCGAGGTCCTGAAGAAACGCGCCAAGTTCGGACAATGTTCCGGCAAGGCTTACGTGGGGGACAAACTTGTATGCGAAGCGGATGTGAAATTCGCAGTGGTGGATGCGTGAAGATCCATCCGACGGCGATCGTCCATCCGGACGCCGTCCTTGGCGAAGGGGTTGAGGTCGGACCGTGGACCATCATCGAAGGAACTGTGAAGATCGGAGCGCGTACGAGGGTCGGGCCGCGCGTGACGATCGAAGGGCATACCACAATAGGAGAAGATAATGAGATCTTCACCGGCGCGGTGGTTGGCAGCCTTACCCAGGACAAAAAAGCCGATGGCGGTCTGAGTTATCTCAAGATCGGTGACCGGAACACGATCCGCGAATACGCAACCCTCAATCCCGGGACTCTGAACGGCACCCAGACCGTGATCGGGAACGACAATCTTCTAATGGCCTACGCTCATGTAGCCCATGACTGCATCATTCACAATGGTGCAACGCTCGCCAATAATGCGACGCTTGCGGGACATGTGATCGTGGAGGACAAAGCGATCATCGGGGGTTTAAGCGGCGTCCATCAATTCATCCGGATCGGAAAACTTTCGATCATGGGGGGCCATTCCAAGGCGGTTCAGGATATCCCGCCTTTCATGATGGTGGACGGACATCCGGCGCGTGCTTTCGGGATCAATTCCGTGGGATTGGACCGCGCAGGATTCTCCCAAGAAGAAAAATCCGCTATCAAAAAAGCCTTCAAGATTATCTTTAAATCCGGTTTGGCCTTAAAGAGCATCATCAAACATATCCAACTGGAAATCCCCTCAAGCCCTTCCATTCAGACGATCATTGATTTCTTGGAGAAGTCCGAACGGGGCATTTGCGGATAGTCCCAGCACCTATCAATTTCAGCGGAGATGAAATTGGGGCAATCCTGGCTGCCCTTGATGAAAAGAAAATAAAAGCCAGGATAACTCGCCCCGTTAGAGATTAACAGGGCGATGCTGGTTCGGATCTGTTCGTGATAATAACTAAAGGTGTTTTGAACAATTATTTTCAAGATAAACGAAGCGCCTTCGGTGCTTCCCATCTCTGACGAGGTAAATCATGAAAACCATGGGCATCATCGCGGGGAACGGTCGTTTTCCCATCCTGGTGGCTGAAGAGGCCAAGAGGGCGGGATACCGGGTTGTGACTTGCGCTATTGAGCAGGAAGCCGAACCTGCCCTAGAGAGATTCTCGGATGTTTTTTCATGGGTCAAAGTCGGTGAGCTTAAAAAACTTTCAAAATTCCTGAAAAGCGAAGGCGTTCACGAAGCTATCATGGCCGGCAAGGTCGAAAAGGTACGTTTCTTTAAAGAGAACGTGCGGCTCGATCTCGATATGATGTCGGTCCTGATGAAACTGAAGGACCACAAAGACGATTCTCTCCTCGGAGGTATCGCAAATTATCTCTTTAAAAAAGGCATCGTGCTCCAGGACTCGACCTGCCTTCTCAAGAACATGATGCCGGGGCCGGGCCTGCTCGGGAAAAAGAAGCCCTCCAAGTCCGTTATGGACGATATCGATTTCGGTTTTGAAATGGCGCAGAAGATCTCCGGCGCGGATATCGGACAGACAGTGGTCGTGAAGAACAAAACGGTGCTTGCGGTCGAGGCCATTGAAGGCACGGACGAAGCGATACGCCGCGGCGGGACGCTTGGGCGCGGCAAGGTCATTGTGGTGAAAATTGCCAAGCCGGACCAGGACATGCGTTTTGATGTGCCGGCCGTAGGTCTTAAAACCCTGGAAGGGTTGATCGAAGTCCATGCCGAGGCGTTCGCCTTCGAGGCCCACAAGACCCTCTTCATCGGCAAAGACATCTTCGTGGAGAAAGCTAACCGCGCGGGCATCGTTCTCTATGGTGTCAGCGATCGTCCTTAACAGGATCCAAAGAAATTATGAGTAACGAAAAAACAAGACCTTCCGTGGGCCTTCAGCGTGAAATCCAAGAGCTCAGTGTGCTTTATGAGATTACCCGGCACATGACAGCTCCGTTCCCGATCGAAGAAAGGATGAGGAAAGCGCTGGATGTGCTCCACGAGAAAATGGGGATGCATCGCGGGACCCTGACGCTCCTCGACGCCGACGGAGAAAGCCTTACGATCGAGATCGCCCAAGGCCTTGATGATCAGGCTAAAAAGAAAGGCCGTTATAAACTTGGGGAAGGGATCACCGGCAGGGTCGTGGAGGCAGGAGAGCCGATCGCGGTGCCGAACATCGGAGAAGAACCGCTTTTTCTTAACCGTACCGGCGCGCGGAAGGATTTTCGCCGCAACAAGATCGCGTTTATCTGTGTCCCCATCAAGATCGACCAGGAAACCATTGGAGCGCTGAGCGTGGATCGCCTTTTCGAAGGAAATGTTTCCCTGGATGAGGACTTGAGGCTTCTGACCATTATCAGCTCCATCCTCGCGCAAACCGTCGCAAGTTACCGGCTCCGCGAAAAGGAAAAAGCGAAGCTCCAGTTCGAGAACGTCGAGTTGAAACGCGAACTTGCCAAAAAATTCCATCCGGCCAATATCATCGGTAAAAGCAAGCGCATGGAAGAAGTTTATGCCGCCATCGACATGGTGAGCCGGACGCGCTCAACCGTGCTCCTGCGGGGCGAGACGGGGACGGGGAAAGAGCTGGTGGCGCATGCGATCCATTACGGGAGCCACCGCGCCAAGGGCCCGTTCGTGAAAGTATCCTGCGCAGCACTACCGGAAACACTCCTGGAGAGCGAGCTTTTCGGGTATGAAAAAGGAGCCTTTACGGGGGCGGCCGCAAAGAAATTGGGACGTTTTGAGATGGCGGACGGAGGAACTCTTTTCCTCGATGAGATCGGGGATATTTCGGCCTCGATGCAAGTCAAGCTTCTGCGAGCGCTCCAGGAAAGAGAATTCGAACGGGTGGGTGGGACCCAAACGATCCACGTCGATGTACGGGTACTGGCGGCGACGAACCGTGAGCTGGAAAAGGCGGTCCAGGAAAAACAATTCCGGGAAGATCTCTATTATCGGCTCAATGTGGTGCCGATCCTTCTGCCATCCCTTAGGGAAAGAAGGGAAGATATCCCCCTCCTCGTTGCGCATTTTTTGAAAAAAGCGACCCTTGAGAACGGAAAAAAAGTTAAGTATGTTTCTGACGCAGCCATGGAGTACCTGATGGGCTACTCTTGGCCCGGTAATATCCGGGAACTCGAGAATGCGATCGAGCGGGCGGTCATCAATTGCAAGACCGACAGTCTCGAAAAGGATCTCTTTCCGATTCCCGGGTCCAAAGGCCATCCGGTCACGATCCCGCTCAAGACCCCTGAGCCCTCTGTCGAGGAGAAAAGCGAAGAAGCTTCCGGGGATCTTCCAAGCGCTGTCGAGAAGCTCGAAAAGAAGCTGATCCAGGAGGCCTTCCAAAGAACTGGCGGGAACCAGCGAAAAGCGGCCAAGATCCTCGGTGTTACCGAGCGGATCTTGGGGTATAAGGCCAAGATCTACGGCCTGTCCTGCCGTCGTTAAAAATTCAAAGGTGGGCAGGACTGGTCCTGATTGCCGCTAGTTTTTTAATAGATGAGAATCAGGGCCTGAAATAAATCTACAATTTTGTAGACGAGCGGAACATAGGTATACAATTTTGTATACTCGACATACCTTTCAGAGTATAATCCCACGGTTTTCTTTAATGACTAGTTGGCATGAAACTTGCTTTTTAGTACTTATAAAAAAGGGGAGGTTTATATGCGCAAGCAGATCGACGTAACGGAAATTTTTGGAAGCAATGTTTTTAACGACCGGGTGATGAAAGAAAGGCTCCCGAAGGACACCTACAAAGCCTTGAAGAAAACGATCCAGGAAGGGCTGCCCCTTTCTCTTGAGGTCGCCAATGTCGTCGCAAGCGCGATGAAGGATTGGGCGATCGAGAAGGGTGCGACGCATTACACGCACTGGTTCCAACCTCTGACCGGACGGACCGCAGAAAAGCACGATTCCTTTATCGCGCCAACCGAAGACGGCAGTGTGATCATGGAGTTTTCCGGCAAACAGCTGACCCAGGGGGAGCCGGATGCATCATCTTTCCCCAGCGGCGGTTTGCGCTCCACATTCGAAGCGCGCGGCTATACAGCTTGGGACTGTACGTCTCCGGCATTTCTCAAGACGGACGCTTCGGACAACGTGACACTCTGCATCCCGACGGCGTTCTGTTCCTATACGAGTGAGGCGCTTGATAAGAAGACGCCACTTCTCCGTTCCATGGAAGCGGTTTCCAAACAAGCGGTTCGTGTTTTGAAGGCGCTTGGCAACAAAACCGTTATGCGTGTGACCTCGACGGTCGGTCCGGAGCAGGAATACTTTTTGATCGATAAAACATGCTATGAAAAACGTCTCGACCTGATCGTTTCCGGGCGAGCGCTTTTTGGTGCGCCCGCGCCGAAAGGGCAGGAGCTCGAGGATCAGTATTTTGGTGCGATCAAAGACCGCATTGCCGATTTTATGAGGGATCTGGATATCGAACTTTGGAAGATGGGAATTTCTTCCAAGACCAAACACAACGAGGTCGCGCCCTCGCAGTACGAAATGGCACCGATCTTTTCCACGACCAATATCGCCGCAGACCATAACCAGCTCGTTATGGAGACAATGCAAAAGGTGGCGCTGCGCCATGATCTTGTGTGCCTCCTTCATGAAAAGCCTTTCGCGGGCGTGAACGGTTCCGGGAAGCACAACAATTGGTCGTTGGGGACGGATGATGGACAGAACCTTCTTGAGCCCGGGAGAACGCCAGCTGAAAACGAGCAGTTCCTGATCTTTGTGAGCGCGATGATCATGTCGGTCGATCGTCATGCCGACAAATTGCGGGCGAGCTGCGGGAATCCCGGGAACGATCTTCGTCTCGGCGCGAACGAGGCCCCGCCGGCCATTATTTCGATCTTCATGGGCGATGAGTTCACGGAGATCCTGGAAGGGATCGCCAAAGGCAAGAAGGTCGAGAACCGCGGGCAACATTTTGTGCAGGTCGGTGTTGATTCCTTGCCCCAGCTCCCAAAGGACAATACGGATCGGAACCGCACATCACCATTTGCATTCACGGGAAACAAGTTCGAATTCCGCATGGTAGGGTCTTCAGCCTCCATTTCAGGGCCCAACATTGTGATCAATACCATCGTCTCGGAAGCGCTTGATGAGATCGCGACACGCCTTGAGAAGGCCGGGAAGAGCGGCCTCCACAAGGAGGCAACTGCGATCATCCGTGACGCCATGAAGAAACACGGGCGCATTATTTTCAACGGAAATAACTACTCGGACGAATGGATCGCAGAAGCCAAGAAGCGCGGCCTTCCGAACATTAAAACGGGCGTCGAGGCTTTGGCTTCGATGGCGACGCCGGAGGCCGTGAAGCTTTTCGAAAAATACAAGGTGCTTTCCAAGGGAGAGCTGCATGCCCGGTATGAGATCTACCTGGAGCATTATGTGAAACACGTCAACATTGAAGCCCGGGCATCGGTCCATATGGTAAAGCGTCAGTATCTTCCCGCAGTGATCGAATTCACCCGGGACCTTGCCAGGACGGTTTCGAAGCTCAAATCGATCGCAATGCCTTCCAAGGTTCAAAAGGAGCTACTTTTGAAGGTCAGCAGGCTTTTAGAATCGGCCAGCGAGAAGCTTGCGGTGCTCGAGGAAGCGATCGAAAAGGCACATGCGGTGAAGGATCTCGTGAAGCGCGCCAACGCTTTTCGTGACAAAGTAGTTGTTGCGGCGAGCGCACTGCGCAAGGACATTGATGCTTTGGAAGGGCTCGTGCCGGCAAATCTCTGGCCGGTCCCGACTTACGCGGAAATGCTCTTCAAACTGTAAGAGATTACAGTTTCGAAATAAATTTGAGTGAAAGGAGCAATGCCCATTATGGTGCAAGGTAAAGTGAAGTGGTTCAATAATGAAAAAGGTTTTGGATTCATTTCCCGTGATAGCGGCGCTGATGTCTTTGTGCATCACACCGCGATCCAGGGCGAGGGATACAAGTCTTTAGACGAAGGCCAATCGGTCCAGTTCGATGTGACCCAGGGCTCCAAGGGCGATCAAGCCGTCAATGTTGTAAAGATCTAGCACAACCTTAAGACTAAAATTGCGGGCGTTACAATTTCGACCCGCCTTATGTACTGTGCCGTTCTCACTCAAAGATCAGCTTTGAAACGGTGCTAAGACACAACCGAAGTTCTTTAAAGGCTTTCCTCACGGGAGGCCTTTTTTTATTTACAATAGGAATGACGAAGCTCTCAGCGGTCCGCCTTTCTCTCTTCTTATAAACACACTTCTCGCTATCCCGCACAAAAAACTTTCTCAATAGTTTTTCCTTCCACAGTTTAGTTGGCACGCTTCTTGCTAATCTTATAAGTGTTCATGATGGCGAAGGTTTTATGGTCGCCGAAATACAAAAGCGTCGAACTGGTTCATGAGGTTAAATTTGAAAAGGAGGACCGAACGATGAGAAAATTAAATAGGTGGTTTTTAGGGGTGACAGGATTCCTTGTTCTCATGGGGATCTCAAAACTGGTGCTGGCTGCGGATGCAGTCATTCCGGTCATTAATACGGGCGATACGGCCTGGGTACTTCTATCCGCGGCGTTTGTCTTTCTCATGACGCCGGGCCTGGCGTTCTTCTACGGCGGTTTGGTCCGCAAGAAGAACATGCTTTCGGTCCTTATGCAATGCTTCATGCTGATGTGCATCATCACCCTTCAATGGGTGGTGTTCGGCTACAGTCTTTCGTTCGGGCCGGACATCAAAGGGATGATCGGAAGCTTGAGCTGGGCGGGTCTCCACGGCGTCGGGCTTGAGCCTTTTGCGGATTATTCTGCAACCGTGCCGCATCAAGCGTTCATGATCTATCAAGCGATGTTCGCGATCATTACGCCGGGGCTGATCTTGGGAGCCTTCGCGGAGCGTATGAAATTCTCGGCGTTCGTGGTTTTCTCGCTTCTTTGGGCCACATTCGTCTATGACCCCGTCTGTCATTGGGTGTGGGGCGTGGGTGGATTCCTCCGGAATTCGGGAGCGTTGGATTTTGCCGGCGGGACAGTAGTGCATATCAACGCCGGTATCGCAGCGCTCGTTTGCGCGATCGTATTAGGAAAAAGGAAGGGATATCCCAAACACATGTCGCCTCCGCACAACCTTCCGTTTGCCGTGCTCGGCGCAGGAATCTTATGGTTCGGTTGGTTCGGATTTAACGGCGGGAGGGCTTTGGGCGCCAATGGTCTTGCCACGAGTGCTCTTGTAGTGACGCATGTCGCCGCCGCAGCTGCCGGTCTGACATGGGCGTTGATCGAATGGAAGATCAACTCGAAGCCCACCATGCTTGGCATGATCACCGGCGCTGTTGCCGGCCTTGTTGCCATCACGCCGGCCGCGGGATTCGTCGGCCCCATGGACGCTATCTGGATCGGTGTTGGGGTTTCGGTGATCTGCTATTTCTTTGTCGCGATAGTAAAAACGAAGTTTGGCTACGACGATT
>CAZPCF010000034.1:0-12408 GCA_964585045.1 uncultured bacterium | reverse complement strand
CCAGCCTGAAAGCATCGCATCTTGGAGCAAAGATGTTATAATTTTTTCCATGTTTTATTCTCCGCTTTTTGTCCTTCATTGATTTTTTTAAAAACTGCAAGAAAGAAACCGTCCGTCCCGCTCTCCGGCGGCCATAGTTTGAAGAATTTCTCCCCCTCTTCCCCGCAGGGAACGATCTCGAGTTCCGGATGCGCCGCCAGGAACGTCTTGGCGACCTCTTCGTTCTCCGCAGCCTCCACCGAGCAGGTCGCGTAGTACAGTCTGCCGTTTTCCGCGAGATATGGCAAAGCTTTTTCAAGGATCGCGAGCTGTTCTTTCGGAAGCGTTTCGAACCAGGATGGGGCGAGCTTCCACTTTGCATCGGGGTTCCGGCCCAACGTCCCGGTCCCGGAACACGGCGCGTCCACCAGGATCCTGTCAAACCCCCTTTGAGCAAGTTTGAGGTCCGCCATGCGATCCAGCTCCGCGGGAAAAACATTAAAGACCCCGGCCCGCTTGGCCCGTTTTTTAAGTTCTTCTAACTTATAAGAACGCAGATCCGTCGCCACAATGCGCCCTTTATTTTCCATCATCGCCGCCAAAAGCAGGCTCTTCCCGCCACCGCCCGCGCAAACGTCCCAAATGCTTTCTCCGGGCTGAGGGTCCATTTTTTGGCAGACCATCTGGCTGCCCTCATCCTGGACCTCGAACCACCCGTCGCGAAAGGCCGGGGTATCGAACACATTGCGCCGCTCCTGAAGGATCAGCCCGAAATAGGACAGGACGGTCTGGTTGGCTTCGACGCCAAGGCGCCGGAACATGTCCACGAGTTTTTTGCGGCTGATCTTGAGCGTATTGGCCCGGAGCACGAGAAGCGGCCTTTGTTGAAAAAAACCCATCAGGCGCTCCGTTTCCAGAACTCCGAATGCCTCGACCCATCGATGGACCAGCCATAGCGGGAAAGCGTAAAGAAGCGCCATCATTTCCTCCTTGGACTTCGGCCCTCCTCCGTCCGGAAGAAGATGTTCCCGCAAGGCGGCATAGACCCTTTCGCTTTGCTTAAAAAATTCGCGAAAATCTTCTTTGCTAACAAGCCCTTCTTTCGCGGCGGCATAAAGGCAAAGACATTCGGCTCGCTCGAGATCGCTTATGATCGGCCGCGGTTTGGCCTTCTCGACCCAGGCCTCCAGGAAGCTTTTGTGGCGAAAGATCGCGTAGATCGTTTCGGAGAGGAATTTGCGATCGCGGGAACCGACTTTTTTCCGGTTCTGATAAAAGTAGCGCGCAAGCCAGCGGTCCGCCGGCATCGGGTCTTTTTCAACGCCTTGCCAAACCTCGGCCGCCATGCGAAGCTGTGAAAAAAGAAGCCTTCTTTGACCGTCCTTCATGAAATCCTCTAGCGCTGCGTTCTAATTGCTTTTGGGGATCCGCGGCGTTGTCCCAATTCCTGTCAATTTCCGCCTGACGAAAATTGGGGCTGCCCAAGTCGTCCATTTCAGAAATAAAACAAGAGACTTGGGCTGTCCCGTTTACCCCTAAAAATCAAACTCGAAACGGTGCGGGATTGGAAAAAAAAGGCCTGATCGCAAGGACCAGGCCTTTTGCAATATCAGAAAATCAAAGAGCGTTTTTTCTAGCCTTGCTCGCCGGCTCTCAGGATCCTCTGGCGAATATCGGATTCCCGGTCAAACCGGTTCTGCCGGGACACGTCCAGGGTTCGCTGGGCCGAAGAAAGCTGTTGTTGGATGTACGGATCGTTATTGTTGCCGCTCCGCGCGGTTTTGAAAGCATCCGCGGCGCTCCACGCATGGTTGGCAATGAGGGGCCCGAGGCCTGCCCAAAAAACACCGCCTGTCGTCAACGTCGCAAGAAGGATCGTTGTAGTGACGGCGGCCACCTCAATACCGGCCATGATCTTCGTCTTGGTGGCCCCGATCTCACCATTCATGGCCTGCCCGGTGGTCGGCAGGAGCAGCGAGGCTCCAAATTCTTTACCGCCCGCTGCGAAAACCGCGGGGGACAAAGACGCGAAGATCATCAAAAAGGCTATCAAACAAGAAAGATGCTTCTTCATAGGTTCTTTCCTCCTTAAAGATTGGCGACTTCTTTACGGTTAATCTAACGACTTTCCAGGGAAAATCTTTACCCTGTTAGGTTAAGCTTCTGACGGGATGAACCCCTCCCCTATTTCTTGGAAATGTTCCCGGGGCTCCACTGTGAAAGAACTTCGGCCAAAAGCCGCACGCCGAAACCGTTGGCGCCTTTCGGGCAATCGAAACGGTTCGCGGCACAATAGGCCGTTCCCGCGATATCCAAATGCACCCAAGGCGTTTTCTCCGGCACAAATTCCTTGAGGAACATCGTCGCCGTGATCGTCCCGGCATAGCCATCCCCCGTGTTTCGAAGGTCCGAGTGATGCGATTTGATGCACTCGCCGTATTCCTCCCAAAGCGGAAGCTGCCAGCACCGCTCTCCGACCTTCTCCCCGGCTTTTTGGATTGTCTCGATCAATTTTTGATCCGTCCCGAGGATCCCGCAGGTCTTGTCCCCGAACGTGTGGTGGCACATCCCCGTGAGAGTGGCCGCGTCAATGATGGCCATCGGCTTGAACTCCGCGCAATACGATAAAGCATCCGCGAGAATAAGACGGCCTTCGGCGTCGGTGTTCATCACTTCCACCGTCTTCCCGTTGTACATCCGGATGATATCCCCGGGCCGCTGGGGATCGTTCGCGACATTATTTTCTACCGAGGGCGCGAGGCCCACGATATGAAGCGGCAGCTTCAGGTCCGCCACAAGCCCCATCGTCGCGATCACTGCGATCGCTCCGGATTTGTCATATTTCATTTCCTCCATGCCTTTCGAAGGCTTGATGGAAATACCGCCCGTGTCAAAGGTCACGCCTTTACCGACGAGACAGACCGTTCCTTGGCCTTTGTATTTTTTCCCGTATTCCATAATGATCAGAGCCGGCGGCGTCACGCTCCCCCGGTTCACGGCCAGGATCCCGTTCATCTCCAGTTTTTTGAGTTCAGCAAGTCCCAAAACCTTGCACTCCAGTTTTTTCCCAACCGCGAGTTTCTTGGCTTCGCCGGCAAGCCGCGGCGGGTTCATCACGTTCCCCGGCTCGTTGTTAAGATCCCGGGCGAAAAGAACGGCCCGGGCGATCTTCTCGGAACGCGCTACCTCCGGCCGGAGTGAAGGGACCAGCTCTTTTTTTTCGGTAACAAGCTCTACAGATCCCGGGGCCTTCGGCGGGTCGTCTTTCTTTGGGGTTTTATACTGCGTGAAACGGTACGCCGCCAAAAATGAGATCTCCGTGAGGATCTTCGCCGTTTCTTCCGCGGGAACAGCTTCCGTCAAAAAAGAATCGAGCAGAATGCGGACTTTCATGGCTTTACGCCCGTTGGCGAGCCCGATCAGAGCCCCGACGGACTTCCTTAAGGAGGCGGCCTTAAACTCTTTCTTCTCACCCAACCCCAAAAGCAACATTTCCGGCGCCTGAGGATAACCAGCCTGATAGGAACTGAAAACCTCGCCCGTTTTTCCTTCAAAGCGTTTCTTCGCAATGGCCGCTTCCGCCGCTTTTGCGAACGCGGGATCGATCCTCTTGAGCGCCTTCAAGTCTTTTTCACCTTTAAAACAGCCCGCCACAAAAAGATCCGCCTTGACCCCTGACCTTGTTAATCCCGCCAATGAAACTTTCATGATTCCTCCGTCTTATTTTCGCGCAACGCGCAATGTCCTACGCGCAACGAATTCGTTGAGCGTTACGCGTTGTCCGTTGCGCTTATTTAAAAAAAAATAACTTTACCGCTATGACCACTAAAAATATGGCAAAAAACCTCTGCAGCATAACCGCATCCAGCTTCAGGGAAAGTTTTGTTCCGAGCCAAACACCAAGCATGCTGAAGGCCCCCAGGACCACCGCTGCCTTCCAGTCAACCATTCCGGCCCTTCCGTGAAAGATCGCCCCGGCAAGCGCCGTGAAGATAATGATGAGAAGTGAGGTCCCGACCGCCCGGTGAACATCGAAGCCCTTGAGAGACATCAGAAGCGGCACGAAGATGGTCCCGCCACCGACCCCGAAGAGCCCGCTCAAAATACCTCCCAATATTCCGATGAGGGCTATTGCCATATTGAAACCTCGCGCAACGCGCAACGTTCTACGCTCAACGAATTCGTTGGGCGTTGCGCGTTGTCCGTTGTGCGCGTTAGTGCCCCGCGTGATCAAGCGCCAGATTCACGAGCCGGTCGACATGTTTGATCTTCGGATGTTCGCGCGGTACGTGAAAATAGGTAATGCGTCTGAACTTCTTTTCCAGGTCTTTGACCTTCGTATAGAACGGCTTGAGGTGCTCCGCCTTGAGCCTATAAACGCCCGAGAGCTGGCGCGTAACGAGCTCGCTGTCCAAAAAATAATCCGCTTCGGAGATGCCGAGTTCCGCCGCCAAGGTCAGGCCGCGGACCACAGCCGTATATTCCGCCACGTTGTTCGTGGTTTCGCCGATCGTTTCGCCATGATCGGTCAGCTTGTGGTCTTTCTCATCACAAATCAGGACACCGATTGCTGCAGGCCCTGGGTTCCCGCGGGCCCCGCCGTCGGAATAAATCTTGGCTTTTTTCATAAAACCCGTAAGGCGTAAGGGGTACGGAGTACGGCGAAAAACTCCTGAGACGGTGCGCCGTACGCCTTACACCGTACGCTCATCCTTTTTAAGGTTCTGACCTTTGTGCTGCGCCTCGAGGGATTCGACTTCTTTTTGAAGTTCGCGGACGCGGTTCTTGAGCTCTCTCACCGGGTCCGGAAGGTCGCCGTGTTCGAGATCGACATCTTCGACTTTTTTGCCGTCAATACGCACGATCTCGGCCGGCACGCCGACCACCGTGCAATGATCCGGTACGGAATGGATCACGACCGATCCGCCGCCGATCTTCACGTGGTCCCCGATCTTGATGTTCCCGAGCACCTTGGCTCCCACGCCCACCACCACGTTATGGCCAAGCGTTGGATGCCGCTTGCCGCGCTCTTTCCCCGTTCCGCCGAGCGTCACACCCTGGTAGATCGTCACATTTTCCCCTACCTCGGTCGTTTCCCCGATCACGACGCCCATACCGTGGTCGATAAAAAATCCTGGGGCGATCTTTGCGCCGGGATGGATCTCGACCCCGGTCAAGAATCGCGCGATCTGGGAAATGAGCCGCGGGATAAAAGGGATGCGGCATGTATAGAGCATATGCGCGAACCGGTAGAAAAGAACAGCATGGAGCCCGGAATAGAGGAAAATGACCTCAAGCGCTCCGAAGGGCGTCCGGGCAGCCGGATCGCGCTCAAAGCAGGCCTTGAAGTCGCGGTAGATGGAGTAGAAAGAGTTTTTCATAATGGAAGGTATTCTAGAACATAACGGTTGCTATATCTACGATTTAGTAAGGCGGAAGGCGTACGGCGCAAAAGTTCTTTCGCCGTACGCGGTACTCCGTACGCCGTACCGTTTTTCGGTTACACCGAAAAACGGAAAAGCATCACATCCCCGTCCTGGACCTCGTATTCCTTGCCTTCGACGCGGAGCAAGCCTTTTTCTTTGACGGCCGGCTGGGAACCGTATTTTATAAGGTCTTCATAACGCATGACTTCGGCGCGGATGAACCCTCGTTCAAAATCCGAATGGATCACGCCCGCGGCTTGCGGCGCCTTGGAACCCTTGCGAACGGTCCAGGCGCGGACTTCTTTTTCACCGGCCGTAAAGTAAGTAATGAGCTGAAGCGCTTTATAACCGGTCCGGATAAGCAAATTGAGCCCCGGTTCTTCCAGGCCAAGGTCTTTGAGGAAAACCTGCTGGTCCTCCTCGGAAAGGTCGATCAGTTCGGATTCCACCTTGCCGGAGATAACGACGACCTCGGCGTTTTCTTTGGCCGCATGCTCGCGCAGCCGCTCAACAAATGGCCCGCCTCCCGGCAGGTCCTTTTCAGCCACGTTCGCGCAGTAGAGCACGGTCTTAAGGGTCAGGAACGCCATGTCCTTCACAAGCGCTTTCTCTTCTTCCGTGAGCCCGATATTGCGAAGCGGTGTGCCATCCTCCAGCGCCTTTTTCGCCTTTTCATAGACCGGCATTCTTTCCTTGGATTCCTTGTCGCCGGTCTTTGCAAGCTTTTCGGTTTTGGTATACCGCGCATTGATAGTATCAAGGTCCTTGAGGCATAGTTCGGTGTCGATCACGTCGGTATCGCGTACTGGATCGATCGTGCCCGAGACATGGACAATGTTGGGGTCTTCAAAACAGCGGACGACATGAAGAATGGCCTCGACTTCTTTGATGTGTCCGAGGAATTGGTTCCCGAGGCCTTCGCCTTTGGACGCGCCGGCCACAAGCCCGGCGATATCAAAGAATTCAACCGTGGTGGGCGTCGTCTTTTGGGGATTATAAAGTTTGCTCAACTCCCAGAGGCGCGGATCGGGCACGGGCACCATGCCCACGTTCGGCTCGATCGTGCAGAAAGGATAATTCGATGCCGCGGCGTGCGCTTTGGCGATCGCGTTGAAAATAGTGGATTTGCCTACATTCGGCAGGCCGACGATCCCGCATTTGAAACCCATGTCTCACTTCGTTCGCGCGCAACGATCAATGTTAAACGCACAACGTCCTTTTCAGTCTGTTCTTTTTAAATTTGAAAAACGCACGGCATTATACTCGGGCAACGAGCAACGCACAACGAGCAACGCAAAAACAGAACGCTGACCGTGGAGCGTTGCGCGTTGAGCAAGATTACGCCGCCCTTGCAAACACAATACTGTTCTGGAACTCCTGGATCGCTACGCGCAGTTCCGCTCTCACCATCGAAAGGTCCATCATGCCTTTTTCGGAGGGTTTCTCGTGCTGGTCCGCGTAAAGCAGCGCCATCGGCACCAGCCCCGTCTCTTCGCCAAGGTATTGGAAGGAAAATATCTTGGCAGTGCGGCGCAAGGCGTACGGCGTACGGTGTGAAAGCTTTGTCTCCGTACTCCGTACCCCGTACTCTGTACCATTTTTTGATATTTGAATCACCTTCTCTCCATTATGAAGCGCCAGTTCCTCAGCCCCCGCTTCTGTGATCACAATGCGGTCCGCGCCAAGCTCCCGCTGAAGTTGTTCTAAGCGTTTTTTAGCTTCCGTCGTTGAGGAAGGTTTGACGCCATCGCCATAAAACACGAACTTCACGTTCGGTTGAAGGATCGCCATCGTTTCGAATTCCCGGAGCTGCGCGTCGGTAAAATTCGCCGCATCCGTCATGTCCGTCATGATCGTAAATTTTCCGTGCAGGTTCTCGATCGCCCGGCGTACGGTTTGCGTCGGACTCTCTTGCCGCATCTCCGAACGGCCGGTTGCGCTTCGGTCCTTAACAAATTTTCCGCGCATTCGTTCTTTTCGTGAGCGGGGCTCCTTTTTATGGATCCGTTCGAACTTTTGTTCTTCTTTTTCATCAGCATCCAGAAGAACCGGTTTTTCATCCGTCTCAGCCGGGTGCTGCTGGAAGGTCTTTATGGGAGGTTCCGGCCGTTTGTCCGAAACCATGGCGATCTCAAGTTCGCGCGCCAAATCCACGGTCTTTACGGGAGGTTCCGTGTTCTTTATTGCTTCGTTTCTTTCGCTGCCCGTCAAGGATCTCCATTGGGCGACCCACCTTTTGATCAGATCGGCGATGGTTATTTTGGTCTGAGACTTTGCTTCCGCATCGCGGGTCTCGGATCGAAAACCATTGTGTTGCGGGGCCAGGGGATCCGCCTTGACCTGGAATGAAAATTCCCCCTTAAAAACGCTGCCGTCCGCGAGAGATCCTTTTTCTTTTCCTCTTGTAAGATATTTCTCATAAAATTCTTGAAGGTCGTCGTTTCCTGCCAAGATAGTTCCAAAAGCGGTCGTGGCCCCTTTTTTGAAGAGCTGGCTTAGATAAGCATCCAACAGGAAAAAGCCCTTCCCTTCAACGCCGTCCCTGGCGCTTACAATCCGCTGAAGTTTCGAAGAAGACGCCCCTTCGGGGGTCAAAGCCCAAAGGAATCCTTTAAGGACATTCTCGCGATCTCTCAGGATCAGGATCTGCTGTCCCCGTTCCAGGCGCCCGAGCCACTCTTCTTCTCTTCCGAAAGATCGATCGCCATAAAACGCTTCCGTCTCTAAAGACGCGATCTCCCGGGCGAGATCCTTTAATTGTTCGCTTCCAAGGTCCATTCGCCCGGCATCCACCACCCTCCCAAAACGGGCGTCTTCGGCCACCCCGGCCTCCTTAGGGACTTCAGTCCGTATCTCGGAGCGACCCCCCGTGACAAGCTTTTTGCCGGCCAAAGACTTTTTCGCTTTCAAATGTTTTTGAGTAAGAAGGATGGCTTCAAGGCCGGTGCCGCGAGAATTCTTTGTGCCGGCAAGATCTTTGCCGTTTGCCCACAAGAACACGTCCTGGGCTCCCATGGCGACCAGCTTTTGGATTGTCTCAGGAAGGTTCAGCCCCTTGAACTTGGAATCACCCTCCGGGGTATTGCCGACAAGGATCCTGCCGCTTTTGTCAAAACCGATAAAGCTGTGGGGATAGACCGCGGGCAGAAGACCAAGCTCGATGCTCTTTCCATCCCCGAAGATGCGGAATTCTCCTTGTGCTAAAGCGATGCGAGCCCGATCATCACGGGCATTAAAATCTTTGTATTCCCATTCAATATATTTTTTGCGGATGTCTTCGAGCGTCAGCCCTTTTTCCAGCCAGGGCACTAGCGATAAAGTAATGGGTTTGCCCATTAAAGCTTGCCGGATGAGTTCATGATCCGTGTAAAGTTCTCCCTTGTTGTCACTGAAGCCGAGTTCGATATTTTGTTCGATCCCGTCACGCATCAACCGGAAAAACGGCAGGCGGAAGATGTGGCGAAGATCATCAAATTGTTCATGGAGGTTCGTAAGATTATCCAGGCCGTTTTTCACGATCCGTTGGCCGTAAACTGCGTACCGGATGCCCGAGACCGGATTCCCCTGCTCATTAAAGATCCCGCGGGTCCCATCCGCTCTCATGAACTGCAGGCTCATCACGGCAAGCTCGCCGCTTTCTTTTGTGACCAGCATGTCGTAAACGCGGCCCGGCACCGGATCCCGCGCAGAAGAATAGACCTTTCCTTCCGCCACCGCGATGAACCAGTCGTTGATCCCAAGATTGCTGTTCGGCAAAACAAGGGCCACTTCCTCGCCAGAATGCGCCGCTTCGTACTTTGAAGCGAACTGCTGGATCGGCCACTTGAATTGTTCCACCCGTGGATCATGAGAACCATAAGGTCTTTTGTCCTGGTCTAAAGAAAGCGGCCCGTGAATGCGATCCCGGAAAAACCGGCTCACACCGTCCGCCTTGAACCATCGCTTTGCAGGATCCGTTTCATTCGCCCCGCTCACGCTGAAAGCGATCCCCGTCTCCTTCGGATCAAAAACCCTGATCTCCGGCTCCACCGCGATGAATTTCGAAGGCCCGCGCACCTCCGAGCGGGCCGCCCCGAATAAATTTTCCAGGACCGCCGGTTCGGCAAGGAACGATCGGAACGTTTTCCCCGCATTGATCTTATCTAAGGAGGCTTCCAGTTCTCCGATAGGAATTAGATGGATCGCCCAAACCTCTCCTTTGCCGGGCTCTTTTTGCTGTAATTCCAGGAGCCAGTCGATAAATCCTTCTTCTCCGAGCTCTTTTCTGCGCTCCTCAAGAAATGCCTGCTCCCTTTTAATTATATCGAACTCATCCGATGAAAGAACGTACTTGTAAAGCGTCTTCCTCTCCTGGTCCCACGGACGGATGGCCTTAAACTGTCCTTCGGCGCCGATAATTTGGAATTTTCCCTGAGGCCTGTGATCGGCAGGAAAGTTAAGTTCGTCTTTCAATTCCCGTTCAGCCGTTAGGTGGTAAGTCGAAGATGACAGGACATGCCCACCAAAGACATTCGCCGTAAGACCAGAAAAGATCTTGTGATAACCCTGTTGGAGAACAAGTCGACCATCTTGCGTGATAACAAAAATATTGGCCACCCTATGCAAGAGCTGTTTGGCTTCCGTCCGCTTGTAAAGTTCATCGTTTATTTCCCCTTCCACAAAGAAACTCCCATCCGCTGCGAAATACGAGTGCACGATCGCCCGGTCCAATGTCCCCAAAACGACTTCCTTGCCTTCGTCGGTCGGGCCGACAACATCAAGGTCCTCCCCGAGCAGCTTCAACTGCCCGCTCCTGATCGCATTTAAAACTTTTTCAATATGTTCCTCTTTCAGGGGTGTTCTTTTGGCGGAGATCTTTTTAAGATTCTCTTCGATCGCTCTGAGCCGATCCTCACTCACCGTATTTGAATCCCTTGCCTCCGAGCGGACGGCCTGGAGGTCAGGCCGTTTCTGGGCGCATTGATCCGCTTGTTGGCGAAGTTCATCAAGGGTGTCCATTTTAAAACCGGTTCCTACCATCACATTGGAGGGCAAAGAAAGAATTGCCCCGCTCTGTTCCATGGAAACTCCTCCTGCGACCACGAAAATACGGCTGGGATAGGTTTTGCTGAGCTCCCGGACAAATTTTAGATCCATCAGGACCGTCCCATTTTTAGAAGCATATGGTTTCAAAATGACCCCATCCGCTCCATTCTCCATGGCCGCCCGGATGGCTTCTTTAAAAGAAGCTGCTTCGATCGAGATCTCAGGGAAGATCAAAACACCCGGAAAAGTTTTCTTGACCTCGCCCCGCACCTTGCCCGCGATTTCCTGCGCCACAAACAGGATGTCCGCGCCGCTTTTTGCCGCTTCCGCCGCCAGTTCCGTGTCATTACCCGCAGCGAATGCGATGACGCTATCTTGGGTTGGGGGCCGGCTTCTTAACTGAAGAAGCGCCTGAATGTCATCTAGGGCCGGAACAAATCCCCTCTCGATCAGGACGCCTGCGTATTGAACGATCTTTTCCAAAGAGGGATCAGGGATTTTCTTCCTGGGGATCCCCTTTTCCATCCGGTTTTGTTTGAGGAATTCCATGGTTTTCATGTGATCTGTGTAATGCCGTATTTCGGAGCGGGAGGAAATAGCCGCGGCAGAAGACTGGCTTTTCGCGTTCTTTCTGATGCGAACATCCCAGCCGTAGCGGTCGGCGGGCGTGTCGCTCAGGATGCCTTTATTGCGCAATTTGAGGATAGCGGTAGCAAGTTCTTCTCTGTGAGAAAAATCCAGCTCGGGAAGAATTACAGGAAATCGACTCCCCTCGTCCGTAAAAGTACTCGTCTCAAACTCGGGATGATAGGCATAGTCGTCAGTGATGAAGTGTCCGTCCGCGGCAAGAGCGTTTTGAAGTTCGAAAATAAATGCCGGGTTACTCGAATAAGAAAGCGGGATCTCGTGCCCTGCCCGTTGATAATACGCGTCATAACGGCCATTCAGGAACTGTTCATATTGGGCCGGCCATGTAATATCACCATCCGCCAGAACAACGGTCCGGATCGATGCTTCGTGACTTAAAGGATGTCTCCAGGGGAACTTCAGAACAGAATAGCGTTCCCGCTCTGTGATCTCAGGGCCCTTCACCCCAAGGGCGTTCAACTCTACAGCCAACGCGGCGAGCCGGTGCTCCGGGTTGCGGATAAAATCCCCGATTGAATAACCGAGCTGCCTTTTCGAGATCCGGTATTGTTTTGCCCATTCTGAGGCGAGCAAGATCGGAAGGATCTCGGGATCGTTGAGGTCTCCTACGGGGACCGGGGTCCATCCAGTCTCTCCATTCCTGACCCAGCCAAAATAATCCGAAATAAAAAGGCCGTGCGTCATGTTCGTGCTGAGAAGCGCGTTCGAAAGGTCCACGCCCGCCGCGCCGTAGATCAACCTGAAATCCCGCAACCCCGGGTTCACGGCTTGCAGCACCATCCAGTCATGAAGGATATAATTAGGATCCAGGAGAAGATTCAGCCTTGTCTCGCGGGCTTTTGCCTGGAGCTCCTCCCAATCTGCAAATCGCTCTGTGCTCCTCACCTCCGAGCGGACGGCCCTCGATTTAATTTGATCATCGATCCGGTAAGCGCCTTGATCTAAAGGAAGATCGGGAGAAAGGTGCCGGTTCACTATGCCTCCGAGGCAGAGCTGCGGGAAAACTCGCACAGAAAAACGCCGGCTCAAGACCCCCAGGGCGCCGCCCACGCACCCGATGCCGCCGCCGATCCCCTGAAGGATCTTTCCGTCCTCCTGGAAACGTGCCTTTTCCCCGCCGAACGGAGCAAACATTGCGACGCCAAGCTCCCGGAACATTTTTTCGGAAGGCTGCCACCGCGCCCGATCGTTCCAAAGCAACTTTTTCACGTCGTCCGTATCGGGCATGGCTTCACTTGGAACGCTCGGGATATTCACAAGGATCGCCCGTGTCCTGATCCCCCTGAGCCAGCCTTCTTCGCCTCCGAGAATAAAAACCACGGATCCTTCA